>CAJPFZ010000265.1 GCA_905339355.1 Burkholderiaceae bacterium | reverse complement strand
GTCCACACACACGTTGCGCCGCATCGCGACCGCCGACTTCTGCGCATAGCGCAGGCCGGAGGCCACGTAGTCGCGCGCGCCGCGCGCGGCGAAACCGCTCTGGCCGGCCAGCCGCGGGATCGCCACCACCGCGAGGATGCCGATCAGCACCAGCACGATGACCAGCTCGGCGAGCGTGAAGCCGCGTTGTCTGTTCATGCGCTGCCTGTGCGGCGCAAGGCCGCTGCCCGGTTCGGCTCGATCAGCGAGCGCACATCACCGTGGCGGTCGCCGGCGTGATGCCCGTACCGTTCGGTGTGATCGTGCACTGCACGGCGGCAGCGGCTCCGCTGCAGTCACCCGTGCCGCTGACGCCGAAGTTGTCGTCGCTGGTGGGAGTAGCAGCCAGGATGGTGCCGTCCGCCAGCAGCGAGCCGAGGATGGCGGCAGTGCAGACGTTCGCCGCGTTGATCGCGATGTTGCCGGGGGCGTTTGCGCTGCGCGCAGCGAAGTTGACCGACGAACCGGAGGAGATCGCGCCGGCCACACCCTTGGCGGCGGCGTTGCGCGCCTGCGTCGACATGTCGATGAACTTCGGCACCGCCACCGCGGCCAGCACACCCAGGATGATGATGACCACCACCAGTTCGATCAGCGTAAAACCACGTTGCGTTTTCATGAGACGTTCTCCTTCAGAGGGACAGCAATAAAGAGGGATGGATGCGAACGGCTTCAGCACCCGGAAATCACGGTTGTGGAAATGGACGCAGCCGTTCGCGCGACCAGGGGTTCGGTGTAGGTGAAGCCGCATTGCGCCGGCGTTGGCGCGTCGGCACGGGCGATCGTCGTGACCGGCCCGGCCACGCTGACGGCGTAACCCTGCGCGCTCAGCTCGTCGGTATTCGCGTGGAAGACGCCGCCGATGCCGGCCGCGCCGACGATGCCCGGCAGGGCCGCGCCAAGCTCGGCCGATGCCGGATAGCCATGGTGTGTCTGCACGAGGCCGCCTTCGGTGCACAGGGTGCCGCGCCCGACCAGCTGGTTGTCGGCAGTGCCGCCGCCCGCCGGGCAGGGTTCGCGGTCCGGCTGCCCGTTGCGCGCCAGCATCGCGGCGTGAACCAGCACGGCCGACGAGTGCACCGCGCCATGCGTGTACTTCAGGTTGCCGATGCGGGCTTCGCGCTGCCAATGCCAAACCCGCGGCAGCACCATCGCGACCGTGACGGCCACGATGGAGATCACCACCGCCAGTTCGATGAGCGTGAAGCCCAGGTTCATTGCACTTTCCTTCGGTCGAGCGCGCACGGCGAAACCTCTGTTCCTTGCCTCGCATGGTGCGGGGCAAGGGCTGCCGGGAATGCCTCGAAAAACGCGGCGAATCACCGTCAGATCGGCGAGCGCCTGCGCTCATATCGGCCCGGCCCGCAGCCGCTTGAGGGAGTCAGCGCCAACAATCAGTGCTTGATTGCCGCTTTTCCGAGGTCCCACACCGGCAGGAACACCCCGAGCGCCAGAACCAGCACGAGCACGCCCAGGAAGATGATCAGGATGGGCTCGATCTGCGCCGACAGCGACTTCAGCTCGTACTCGACGTCCTGCTGGTAGAAATCGGCCAC
>CAJPFZ010000264.1 GCA_905339355.1 Burkholderiaceae bacterium | reverse complement strand
GCTGAGCCAGGGCTTCCAGAAAGACGGCGTCGACTACAAGGCGCACCTGATGACGAATCTCTGGAACGGCGCCACCGACACCGGCGACTCCAAGCTCGGCATCAACCAGATGTACGTCGAAGGCAAGGGCTACGACTTCGCCCCCGACAGCACGTTCTGGATCGGCAAGCGCTTCTACGGCCGCGCCGACGTGCACATCGTCGACACCTTCTACGTCAACATGTCCGGCGTCGGTGCCGGCGTGGACGGCATCGCCGCGGGCCCCGGCAAGCTGAACCTGTCGTGGTTCCGCACGGACGCGGCCGCCAACCGCTCGGGCAACCGCTTCAACGCCGACCTGACCGACATCGCAGTCAACCCAGGCGGCAAGCTGCGCGTCACAGGCACCGTCACCGACGGCAACTTCACCGGCGGCAAGAGCGGCTTCGGCCTGAGCCTGCAGCACAACCAGGACAACCTCTTCGGCCTCGGCGGCGGCAACACCTTGTGGCTGCAGTACGCCCAAGGCTCGGCCGGGCTGGACCAGAACTTCGGCAACCTCACCGCCCCGTCGGGCAGCAAGTCGTTCCGCATCGTCGAGAGCCTGACCTGGCAGCTGGGCGCACTGGGCGGCCAGGCGCAGGCCATGTGGCAGAACGACAAGGACGGCGTGACGGGCCAGAAGACCAACTCGGGCACGATCGGCGGGCGCATGTCGTACGCGCTGAGCAAGAACCTCAAGCTCCTGGCCGAAGCCGGCTACTCGCAGAAGAAGCCCGATGGCTCGGCGACGCAGAAGCTCGCCAAGTTCACCTTCGGCCCGGCGCTCTCCACCGGCCCGGGCTTCTGGAACCGCCCCGAGCTGCGCCTGTACGTGACGACGGCCAAGTGGAACCAGGCCGCCAACGTTGCAGCCGGCCCCGACGGCGTGATCGGCGTGGCCAGCCACGCCAACAAGACCAGCGGCACCAGCTACGGCGCGCAGGTCGAGATCTGGTTCTGAGGAAAACCTGGACCACGTGGCGCAAGCGTCATCGACTGTTCACCGCACCCGCCTTCGCCACGACGCGGCCGGCCGTCAGGCCGGCTCGTCAGACATGCTGGAGCCTCCCTCCCGGAGGGAGGCTGGAGGGAGCGGTCGAACGAGCTGGAGCCCCTTCTTGGAGGGGGCTGGGGGAGCGGTGCGATAAGTCATGCCGGCCGAGGGCCGGCCTCAGCCCGGACGATGCGCCCTCTTCCAGATAAACCCCCCGCCACGCGACGGGGGTCACGTTTTCATCTAGCATTAACCCCTCATTCAACCGTTAAGCTCGGAGCATGAAACTGCTCCTGGCCGAAGACGACGCCATCCTGGCCGACGCCTTGAGTTCGAGCCTGCGCAAGGCAGGCTTCGAGGTCGAGGTGGCCGGCAACGGCGCCGTCGCCGAATACCTTCTGCTCAAACACACCTTCGACATCGGCGTGCTCGACCTGGGCCTGCCGATGGTCGACGGCCTGACGGTCCTCAAGCGTGTTCGCGCGGCGCGGCCCACCCTGCCGATGCTCGTGCTGACCGCCTTCGACGGGCTCGACGATCGCGTGGCCGGCCTCAACGCAGGCGCCGACGACTACCTCACCAAGCCCTTCGACTTTCCCGAGCTGGAAGCGCGCATCCGCGCGTTGCTGCGCCGCAGCCGCTCCGGCGCGGGACCGGTACAGCAGATGGGCCGCCTCACCTTCGACCGCGACGCGCGCCGCGCCTCGGTGGGAGGCGAGGCCATCGAACTCTCGCCGCGCGAATGGATGCTCTTCGACCTGCTGCTGACGCAGCGCGACAAGGTGGTCACCAAGGACCAGATCGCCGAGGCGTGGGCGGTCGAGCGCACCGAATCGAACCCCGGTTCGATCGAGGTCTACATCCACCGGCTGCGCCGCAAGCTCGAAGCCTCGGGCCTCGCGATCCGCACGGTGCGCGGCCTGGGTTACCTGCTCGAGGCCGAAGCCGCCTCGTGAACGCGATGCAAGCCGCCAGCACGATGCTTTCGCCCATCCGACATCTGCTGCGCGGCTTTCCGGGAATGGCGCCCGGCACGCGCTCGCTGCAGCGGCACCTGCTGGTGTGGCTGCTGCTGCCGCAGCTGGTGCTGTGGCTCGCGGCGGCATGGGTCACCTACAACGTGGCCGAGCGTTATGCCAACAAGGCGATCGACGCGAGCCTCACCACGGCGACGCGCGCCCTCTCGCGCCAGGTCAAGCCGATCGGCAACGGGCTCTTCATCGACTTTCCGAAGGCCGCGCAGGACATCATCGAGGCCGACCCCGACGACCGCGTCTACTACATGGTCAGCACGCCGCCGGGGCAGTTCATCCTCGGCAACAAGCAGCTGCCACCGCCGAACATCGTCGACCCCAAGCTGGAGGAGCCCTACTTCTACGACGGCCGCATCGGCGACGAGGCGGGCGCGCTGCAGGTGCGCGTCTCTGCGCTGTACCTCGCCTACGGCGATGACGGCAAGCAGCGCATGCTGGTGCAGATCGCACGCAGCCGCACCAGCCGCGAACAGCTCGCAGGCCAGATCCTCGTGGACACGGCCCTGCCCTTGTCGGCGCTGATCGCGCTGATGTCGGTCATCGTCTGGGGTGGCATCCGCACCGGCCTCGCGCCGCTGTGGCGAATGCGCGCGCTGGTGGAAGACCGCGCGCCCAACGACCTGACGCCGATCGAGCTCGACGCCGCGCCACTCGAAGTGCGCGCGCTGGCCAAGGCCATCAACACGCTGCTGGCCGAAGTGCGCGAGAGCGTGACGGCGCAAAAGCGCTTCATCAGCGACGCGGCGCATCAGCTGCGCACGCCGCTCGCCGGCCTGAAGAGCCAGACCGAACTCGCCCTCAACGAAACCGACGACCCGGTGCTCAAGGAGCGCCTGCAGCGCGTGAACCAGAGCGCGGCGCGCAGCGCCCACCTCGTGAACCAGCTGCTCACGCTGGCGCGCGCCGAGCCGGAATCGGCCGGGCTGCACGGCAAGGCCCGCTTCGACATGCGCAAGCTCGCGGCCGACCTGTCGGCCGAGCTGGTCCCGCGCGCGATCGCCGCCGGCGTGGACCTCGGCTTCGAAGGCGGCAGCGACGAATCGCCGCTTCATGTGATGGGGAATGCCTCGCTCATGCGCGAGGCATTGACGAACCTGATCGACAACGCGATCCGTTATGCGGGCCGCGGCAAGGTCGTCACCGTCGGCGTGCAGGCGCACGGGCCGCAAGTGGTGGTGACGGTGGAAGACAACGGCCCCGGCCTGCCCGAAGCAGACCGCGAGCGCGTGTTCCAGCGCTTCGTGCGTGCCACGTACGACGGCACGGGCTGCGGCCTCGGCCTGTCGATCGCCAAGGAGATCGCCACCCGCCATGGTGGCACCGTGGTCTTGGAAGCGGCGCATCCTACGGGCCTTCGCGCGGTGATCCGCTTGCCGCGGGGTTGAGTGCCCGATCAGGCCGCAAGCCCTAGGGAAAGTCCGGAGGCTCCCGTCCCTTGTCGAAACGTTAACGATATCTTAAAGTCCCCCTCGCTTGATTCAACAAGCTGAACGATTCTTGAACTAGGAGACATGCATGGCTATGACCCGTATTTCCCTCGCCCTGGCCACGGCCGGCCTGATGGGCGCCACGCTGGCGAACGCCGGCGAAGTCGAGGTGCTGCACTGGTGGACCTCGGGTGGCGAGGCCAAGGCGGCCGCGGCGCTGAAGGCGTCGATGCAGCAGAAGGGCCACACCTGGAAGGACTTCGCGGTCGCCGGCGGCGCGGGCGATGCGGCGATGACGGTGCTGAAGTCGCGCGTGGTGTCGGGCAACGCCCCGGCCGCGGCACAGATCAAGGGCCCGTCCATCCAGGAGTGGGCGCGTGAAGGCGTGCTGGCCAACATGGACGACGTGGCCAAGGCCAACAAGTGGGACGAGCTGCTTCCGAAGGCGATTGCCGACGGCCTCAAGTACAAGGGCAACTACGTCGCCGCGCCAGTCAACGTGCACCGCGTGAACTGGCTGTGGACCAGCCCCGAGGCCTTCAAGAAGGCCGGCGCCAAGGTGCCGACGACGTGGGACGAGTTCTTCGCTGCCGCCGAGGCGCTCAAGAAGGCCGGCCTGATCGCCGTCGCCCATGGTGGCCAGAACTGGCAGGACTTCACCACCTTCGAAAGCGTCGCGCTGGGCGTGGGCGGTGCCGAGTTCTACAAGAAGGCGCTGGTGCAACTCGACCCGGCGACGCTGAAGTCGCCGACGATGGAGAAGGTGCTCACGACCTTCAAGCGCATCAAGGGCTACACCGACAAGAACGCCCCAGGCCGCGACTGGAACCTGGCGACCGCGATGGTCATCAAGGGCGAGGCCGGCATGCAGTTCATGGGCGACTGGGCCAAGGGCGAGTTCCTCGCCGCGGGCAAGGTGCCGGGCAAGGACTTCGGCTGCGTGGCGGCTCCCGGCACCGCCAAGTCCTACACCTACAACGTCGACAGCTTCGCGCTGTTCAAGCTGAAGGACCCGGCCAACCAGAAGGCCCAGCAGGACCTCGCTGCCGCGATCATGTCGCCGGAGTTCCAGGAAGTGTTCAACCTGAACAAGGGCTCGATCCCGGTTCGCCTGAACATGAAGCTGGACAAGTTCGACGAGTGCGCCAAGACCTCGGCCGCCGACTTCGTGGCGACCTCCAAGGCCGGCACGCTGGTGCCGTCGGCCGCCCACGGCATGGCCATTCCGTCGGCCGCCGAAGGCGCGATCAAGGACGTCGTGTCGCAGTTCTGGAACGACGACAAGGCGACGCCGGC
>CAJPFZ010000263.1 GCA_905339355.1 Burkholderiaceae bacterium | reverse complement strand
TCCTTCGCCAAGGCGCTGGGCCGCCAGTTGACCCAGGCCATCGAGCAGCAGCATCGCCCACCCGGGCACGTGGAACTGCTCAACATGCTGGCGCGGGCCGCGGGCCACCGCAACTTTCAGAGCCTGCGCGTGCAGCGGGTGCGTGCCCCGGCCGAGGCCGCGCCGGTAACGCCGCCGCTCAGCGACACCGCGGTGAAGGCGCTGCGCCACTACGACCATTGGGGGCGCCTCACGCGCTGGCCGATCAAGTACAGCGTGCAGCGACTGATGCTGTGGGGCCTGTGGATGCGCTTCGACACGCGGCGCAAGTACAGCGAGCGCGAAGTCAACGAGCTGCTCAACGCCTGGCACCTGTTCGGCGACCACTGCACCTTGCGCCGCGAGCTGATCAACATGCGGCTGCTCGTGCGCAAGCCCGACGGATCGGAATACCGCAAGGTCGCCGCGCGGCCCGACGCCGAGGCGATGGCCCTGCTGCGGGCGCTGCGCACGCGGCAGCACCAGCCCGCGCGCCGGCCGCTCGTCAGCTGAGCGCGAGAAGGTGGGTGCGGTAGTACGTCAGCTCGTCGATCGACTCGTGGATGTCGGCGAGCGCGGTGTGCGCCTGGGCTTTCCTGAACCCGGCCATGATGTCGGGCTTCCAGCGCCGCGCCAGTTCCTTCAGCGTGCTCACGTCCAGGTTGCGGTAGTGGAAGAACGACTCCAGCCGGGGCATGTGGTTGGCGAGGAAGCGCCGATCCTGGCAGATGCTGTTGCCGCACATCGGTGACTTGGACGCAGGCACGTAGGCCTTCAGGAACGCGATCACCTGCGCCTCGGCCTGCGCCTCGTCGACGGTGGATGCTTTCACACGGTCGATCAGGCCGCTCCTGCCGTGGGTGCCCTTGTTCCACGCGTCCATCGCGTCCAGCGTGGCGTCGCTCTGGTGCACCGCGAACACCGGCCCCTCGACTCTGACGTTCAGGTGCGCGTCGGTGACAACGACCGCGACCTCGATGATGCGGTCCTTGTCGGGGAACAGGCCCGTCATCTCCAGGTCGATCCACACCAGGTTCTGGTCGCTGGCGGCAAGCACGTTCTCGGGCATCGCGGTTATCTCCTTGCGGGCATTCTCGCAGGCCCGCCCGCTCTACACTTCGCCCTCATGAGCCCGTCCCTGCTGTCCCTGGTGTTCGTTGCGACGCTGCTCGCCTCGCTGGCCGTGAAGTTCTGGCTGGCGACGCGGCAGATGCGTCACGTGGCGGCTCACCGCGACGCCGTGCCAGCGGCCTTTGCCGAGACGGTGACGCTGCAGGCGCACCAGAAGGCCGCCGACTACACGCTCGCCAAGGCACGCTTCGGCCTGCTCGGCACGGCCTTCGGCGCCGCCCTGCTGGTCGGCTGGACGCTGCTCGGCGGCCTTGATCAGCTCAACGGCGCGGTGCGCGAGCTGGTGCTGCCGCGCTGGGGCGAGATGGCCTACCAGCTCGCGCTGTTGGGTGCCTTCACGCTGATCGGCGGCCTGCTGGACCTGCCGTTCGACCTGTACAGCACCTTCCGCATCGAGCACCGTTTCGGCTTCAACCGCATGACCTGGCGTCTCTATCTTGCCGACATGCTCAAGGGCCTGCTGGTCGGCGCCGCCGTGGGCCTGCCGATCGCCGCGTTGATCTTGTGGATCATGGGCGCGACGGGTGCGATGTGGTGGCTGTGGGCGTGGCTCGCATGGATGGGCTTCAACGTGCTGATCCTGGTGCTCTACCCGACCGTCATCGCGCCGCTGTTCAACAAGTTCGAGCCGCTGTCCGACGAGTCGCTGAAGGCGCGTGTGCAGTCGTTGATGGCACGCTGCGGCTTCGCCGCCAAGGGCTTGTTCGTGATGGACGGCAGCCGCCGCTCGGCGCATGCCAATGCCTACTTCACCGGTTTCGGCGCGGCCAAGCGGGTGGTGTTCTTCGACACCCTGCTCAGCAAGCTGACTCCTGGGGAGGTCGAAGCGGTGCTTGCCCACGAACTCGGCCACTTCAAGCACAAACACGTGCAAAAGCGCATCGCCTCGATGTTCGCCATCAGCCTGGCGGGTTTTGCGCTGCTCGGCTGGCTGTCGACGCAGAGCTGGTTCTACACCGCGTTCGGCGTGCAGCCCTCGCTCGACGCGCCGAACGACGCGCTGGCGCTGCTGCTGTTCCTGCTGGTGGTGCCGGTGTTCGGCTTCTTCGTCTCGCCCGTCTTCGCCCGCTTCTCGCGCAAGCATGAGTTCGAAGCCGACGCCTACGCCTGCGCGCAGGCCGATGGGCGCGACCTGGCCGGCGCGCTGCTCAAGCTGCACGAAGACAACGCGGCCACGCTGACACCCGATCCGCTGTACGTTCGCTTCTACTACTCCCATCCGCCCGCCAGCGAACGGCTGGCGGCCCTGTCCCACCAAGCGGGGTGACACCGATGAACAACCTACTGCATCGCCAATGCAAGCCGCTCGAGGGCGGCTCGCCGATGAGCGAGCCCGAGATCCGCAGCCATCTCAACGAGGTCAGCGGCTGGCATCTGAGCAAAGGCGCGATCGAGAAGACCTTCAGCTTCAAGAACTTCCACGAGACCATGGCCTTCCTCAACGCGATGGCGTGGATCTGCCACACCGAGGACCACCACCCCGACATCGCGCTGAGCTACAGCCGCTGCGTCGTGCGCTTCAACACCCATTCGGTGGGCGGCATCTCGATCAACGACTTCATCTGCGCGGCGAAGGTCAACGCGCTGGTGGCGTTTGTCGCTTGAGCCGGCGGAGCGAAGCACTTATGCAATCGTGCAGCGCAGTCGGCTCACTCAGAGGCCAACCGACGGCTGTGAGGCAGCCGATCCCTCACAGCCTCTGACTTGACCAAAACCGCGCCCCCGCCGGACGTCGGCCTCGACCTCGGGCTGGTGGTCGCCGGCTACGGCCGGCACTACATCGTCGAAACACCCGAAGGGCGGCGCCTCATCTGCCATCCGCGCGGCAAGAAGAGCGACTGCGTCGTCGGCGACCGCGTGCGCTGGATGGCCACCGGCGACGGCGAAGAGGGCGTCATCGAGCACATCGAGCCGCGGCGCAACCTGCTCTTCCGGCAGGACGAGTGGCGCACCAAGGCCTTCGCCGCCAACCTCGACCAGATCCTCGTGATGGTCGCGAGCGAGCCGGTGTTCAGCGAATCGCAGCTGGCGCGCGCGCTGATCGCCGCCGACAGCGCCGGCATCACCGCGCGCGTGCTGCTCAACAAATCCGACCTGCCGCAGATCGCCGCCGCGCGAGAGCGGCTCGCACCGTATTCTGCGATGGGCTACGAAGTCATCGAGCTGGCGCTGAAGGCCAGGCGCGACGAAGCCCGCGCGACGCTGATGCCTTTGCTGAGCAACCGGGCGAGCCTGGTGCTCGGGCCGAGCGGTGCCGGCAAGAGCACATTGATCAACCTGCTGGCGCCCGACGCGAAAGCACAGGTCGGCGAGATTTCGCAGGCGCTGAACTCGGGCCGCCACACCACCACCAGCACGCAGTGGTACTGGCTCGACGCTGAGCGCCGCAGCGGCCTGATCGATTCACCGGGCTTCCAGGAGTTCGGGCTGCGGCAGATCGACGCACAGCAACTGCCCGCGCTGATGCCCGACCTGCGCCGGCATGCCGAGCAATGCAAGTTCTATAACTGCACACACCTGCACGAACCCGGCTGCGGCGTGCGCGCCGCGCTCGAACGCGGCGAGATCAGCGAGTCGCGCCACCGCATCTACGGCGAGATCCTGGCGGAGTTGTCGCAGACACGCTGGTGAAGGGCTGCGCATTCAGCCGATCAGGTTGGCGAGCGACAGCAGGGCCAGAAGCAACATCCACAGGATGACCGAGCGCCACACCAGGCCGACAATGCTGCGCAGATGCCCCGGAACCGGCTCGACGCCCGGTGTGGACCCTTCGGCGTCCATCTCGCCGACGGCGCCGCGATCGAAGGTCTTCGAGCGGTCGGGTGTCACCCCGGGCGCCGCGCTGCCACCCAGCCGCACCCCCACCGCCCCGGCGGCCGCGGCGAGGATGATGCCTTCGTTGGCGTGTTTCCACAGCCCGGCATCGCGCCGCCAGCAGCTCACCGCTTCCTCGAAGTTGCCGACCACCGCGAAGCCGAATGCAGTGAGACGCGCGGGCAGGTGGTCAACGAGGCTGAACAGCCGCTGCGACAAGGCCATCAGCCGTTCGTTGATCGGCTCGCCCACCGTGCGGTTCTTGTAGGCCCAGTAGCGGCTCGCAAACTCGGCCATGCGGTAGAACACCGCGCCGGCCGGGCCGAAGCCGAGCGACGACAGCACGACGAACCAGAAGAAGACGCCGAACACATGCCGGTGCGCAGCCAGCAGCGAGTGCTCGATGACGTGGCGCAGCAGCTCGATGCGCGGCAGCTCGCTCGCGTCGAGGTGGCGCCACTCGGTGAGAAGGCGCCGCGCCTGCGCTTCGTCACCGCGCTCCAGCGCGTCGCGGATATCGGTGAAGTGATGGCTGAACTGGCGAAAGCCCAAGGTGATGTACAGCACAACGACGTTCCACACGAGCGCGGCAACGAGGCTGAAGTGCAAGAGCACCAAATAAACGCCCCAAGCGAGCAGTGCCGGCGCGAGCGTCGTCACGCACCACACGACCCACGCGTGGTGCGGCTTGCCGGCATCGAAATTGCGGCCCGTCCAGCGCATCCACGCGGTCAAGGCGTCGTGCACCGGGTTGGTCCGGGGCAGCGGTTTGAGTTGCTCGATCAGCAACGCGAACAGGACGGCGAAGAAACTCATGCGCGCGCATGATACCGGCCGCGTTTTTGCGGGCCTTCTACGCGGCCAGGAAGCGGTAGAAGTTGCGCAGCATCGCTGCCGTCGCGCCCCAGATGAAGTAGTGCCGCTGGTCGGCGGTGCGCCACGGCATGGACAGGAACTCGCGCCGCGTACCGGCCACGTCGACGCCGTGGCGCTGGTGGTTGGCCGGCGACATCAGGAAGGCGAGCGGCACCTCGAAGATCTCAGCCACTTCGACCGGATCCGGCTCGACCGTGAACGGCGGCTGGATCAACGCGACCACTGGCGTGACGATGAAGCCGGTGCCGGTCGTGTAGGTCGGCAGGCTGCCCAGCACCTCGATGTGACGCGCGTGCAGTCCGATCTCCTCTTCGGCCTCGCGCAGCGCAGTGGCGATGGCGTCGACGTCTTCCGGCTCGGCGCGGCCGCCCGGGAAGCTGATCTGCCCCGGGTGGTCGGTGAGGTGGTCGGTGCGCTGCGTCAGGAGCACGGTCGTCACGGCGTCATGCTGCACCAGCGGCACCAGCACCGACGCATGCACCGGTTCGCGGGTGGTAAAGCGGCGTTCTACGGCGATTTCGGGCACCCAGGTCGGCGGCGCCTTGAAGCGCCTGCGCAAGGCCTCGGCGTGCAATCGCTGCGGATCGATCGCCGGCAGGTGGTCGTCGATGCCGAGAATGGGCAGCGCCTGTGGATCGAAACTCAGAGCCATGGCGGATTCTCAAACAAAAAGGCCGCCTCGGAGGGAGGCGGCCTTTTGGCGCTGTTGTAGCGCACCGGCAAGCTTCTGCCGCGGCTGGCGCCGCGGCGAAAACTCGCTTCGCGCTGCGCGCGACTGCTGCTTCGCAGCAGCTGACTGCGTCAGGCGAGTTTTTCCTTGATGCGCGCCGACTTGCCCGAGCGCTCGCGCAGGTAGTACAGCTTGGCGCGGCGGACATCGCCGCGGCGCTTGACTTCGATCGAGGCGATCAGCGGGCTGTAGATCTGGAAGGTGCGTTCCACGCCTTCGCCGCTGGAGATCTTGCGCACGATGAAGCTGGAGTTCAGCCCGCGGTTGCGCTTGGCGATGACTACGCCTTCGTAAGCCTGCACCCGCTTGCGCGTACCTTCGACGACGTTGACGTT
>CAJPFZ010000262.1 GCA_905339355.1 Burkholderiaceae bacterium | reverse complement strand
TCGATCGTCATGCGCCGCGGCGTGACGTTGGCGGTGCGGAACAGCGCGCCGGCGAACTCGTTGGCGCGGTTGGTGACGAAGCGCGTGCCGCAGGCCGTGACGTCGGTGTCGCTGCTGCCGTCGATGGCGACCGCGCCGCCGCTGCCGCCGGCGCCGCCCTGGTTCGCGTGGCCGACACCCGGGCAGCCGTTGGCCGTGCCGCCGGCGAAATTGCCGCCGGTGCCGCTCGCGACGTTGCTCGCGAACACGCTGTTGAAGAAGCGACCGTTCGATTGCAGCAGGCCGACCGCGCCGCCGTTGGAGCCGCTGTTGCCGGTGAAGGTGGAGCCGACGATCGTCACGTCGAGCGACGCGGCGGCGTAGATCGCGCCGCCGCCGACGTCCGGCCCGGGGGTCGCGGCGGCGTTGTTGCGGAAGGTCGTGTCGATGACGTGCAGGCGCGCGTCGCGCACGTAGATCGCCCCGCCGGCGCCGTCGGCCCAGCCGTAGGCGCAGCTCGGATTGCCCGCGTTGGGCGACACGTAGCGCGTGCCCGTCGCGCGGCCGTTGGCCAGCGTGATGCGCTGCAGCGTCATGCCGTACAGGCTGGTGCGGAAGTTGGGGCGCACGAGGCTGAAGATGCGCGTCGTGCCGCGGCCGTCGAGCGTGACCTTGTGGCCGCCATCGATGACGATGTTGCGGTCGTTCGGGAGGTCGATGGTGCGCGTGATCGGGATGGTGGCCGGCGTGCTGCCGCAGTTGAAGGTGACCACCGAGTGCGATGCGATCGCCGTGCGCAAGGCCGCTTCGGTGCAGCTTTGAGGCGTGCCGTTGCCCACGCTCGGCGCCACGTTGCCGGTGGTGGCCGCGCTGATCGGCGGCGTGCAGACCTGTGCGGCGGCCGGCACCGGCGGCGTCGACGTGCTGCCGGCCACCTGGCATTGCTTGGCCGTGCCGTAGATCGGATCGCCGCTGAAGAACGAGTTGGTGCACTGGCCGCCGCCGCTCACCGACTTCGTGAGCCACGAGCTGCCGGCGCCGTAACGCACGGTCTGCGTGCCGCTGACGCTGAAGGCCTGGCCTTCGGAGGCGATCTTGGTCCAGGTCTGGGTTTGCGCGGACGCTGCGGCGCAGATGGCGCCCAGCGCGCAGACAAGGCCAGTAGCGGCGGCTCGGCGTGCAAGGGAGAAGAACGGGTCGCGGTTCAGCATGGCGATCGATGGATGAGGGATGAGACGTGCACGCAGCACGTGGCGAAACGGGGCGCATGATCGCCGCGATCGGCGCGGTGCAGGGCATCGCGGCCGAAACGCATACATGTGTTGCGTCGGCCCTTACACGACTGCCGATTCGCGACAGCGCGACCTGCCGTGAAGTGGCGGGCCCTCGAACCGACGAGGCAGGACTTACATACTTCGTGCGAAGCTTCTGTGGAATTCGTGACGCTTCGTTCGTCGCACTTGCACGAACGCCATGCCTTCAACTGGAGGCCGCGTGCTTGACGCAGGTCAAGCCCGCGGGGCGGCGCGTCCCGCAAGCGACAGGGGGCACGGCGGCGTGCACCGAAGATGGACGGGACACACGGCCATGGACTTCGAACCCTCACCCCGATCCCAGGCGTTGCACGTGCCCTTGCAGCGTTTCATGGACGATCTCGTGCTGCCGTCGATGGCCGATTGGCACCGCTATGCCGACGCGGGCGTCTACCCGCTCGACGTGATCGAGCCGCTGAAGCGCCGCGCCCAGGATCTCGGCCTGTGGAACATGTTCCTGCCCTCGCTGCGCGACGACCAGCCCGGCTCGCGCCTCGACCACCTCGATTACGCGCCGCTCGCGGAGACCATGGGCCGCGTGCCGTGGAGCGCGGAGGTCTTCAACTGCAGCGCACCCGACAGCGGCAACATCGAGCTGCTGCAGATGTTCGCCTCGCCGGCGCAGCGCGAGCGCTGGCTCGACCCGCTGCTGCGCGGCGAGATCCGCTCCTGCTTCGCGATGAGCGAGCCCGACGTCGGTTCGTCCGACCCGACCCAGCTCGAGACGCGCATCGAACGCGACGGCGACGGCTGGCTGGTCAACGGGCGCAAGTGGTTCATCACCGGCGCGGCGCACCCCGCGTGCCGCGTCGCGCTGGTCATCGGCCGCAGCGGCGGCGGTGCCGGCGGCGACGACCCGCATCGGCGCCACTCGATCGTGCTGGTGCCGATGGACACGCCCGGCCTGCGCATCGAGCGCAACATCCCGGTGATGGACCACCAGGCGCTCGAAGGCCATTGCGAGATCGTGCTGCGCAACGTGCGCGTGCCCGGCGACCACCTGCTCGGCGAGGAGGGCGCCGGCTTCGCGATGGCGCAGGCGCGGCTCGGCCCCGGGCGCGTGCACCACGCGATGCGCAGCATCGGCCAGTGCGAGCTGGCGCTGGAGCTGATGTGCGAGCGCGCGCTGGAGCGCCACGCCTTCTCGCTGCGTGTGGGCGACTTCGCCAACGTGCAGGACTGGATCGCGCATTCCCGGCTGGAGATCGACCAGGCGCGGCTGCTGGTGCTGCGGGCCGCCTGGACCATGGACCGCCGCGGCAATGCGGCGGCGCGGGTCGATGCCTCGGCCATCAAGCTGATCACCGCACAGCTGCAGACCCGCGTGATGGACCGGGCCATGCAGGTCTTCGGCGCGATGGGGCTCACCCCGGACACGCCACTCGCGCGCTTGTGGAGCTGGGGCCGCGCGCTGCGCTTTCTCGATGGTCCGGACGAGGTACATCTGCGCACGGTGGCACGTGCCGAGCTGGCCCGGGCGAAGACGCGGCGCGGCGCCAACGCCCGGCATCTGCGCCGCTGGATTCCCGTCCCGCCGTAAAAAACATGATCTGCAGCAGCGCCGAGGTGCCGCGCTGCCGGCACAATCGCGCCCCATGCTCGGATTCCTGCCCCCTTTCGCCCGCGGCGTCATCGCCGTGCTGCTGCTGATCGTCAACACGCTGTTCTGGTGCGCGTTGCTGTTGGCGCTCGCCGTGGTCAAGCTCGTGCTGCCCTTCCAGGGCGTGCGCCGCACGGTCGACCCGCTGCTCAACGGCATCGCCACCTGCTGGGTCGCCTGCAACAGCGGCTGGATGCGCCTCACCCAGCGCACCGAGTGGGACGTG
>CAJPFZ010000261.1 GCA_905339355.1 Burkholderiaceae bacterium | reverse complement strand
GAAATACATGCCGACCGCGAACACCAGCGCGAACAGCAGCAGGTTGAAGGTGAGGGTGCGGATGTCGAGGGTCAATTTGGGCCTGGGGCGGGCGGCCCCGTCGTTCTTTATGTCATCCTGATGCAATGGTGTCATCCCTTTTGCTTCCTGCCAAGCCCGGTCCTCTCGTCCTGTTCGGCGCCTGCGACCGCCACAACCTCGGCGACCTGCTGTTGCCGCACATCGCAGCGGCGCTACTGGCGCCGCGGGAAGTCGTCGTCGCCGGGCTGGTGGCGCGCGACCTGACGCCGTTCGGCGGCCACCGCGTGCGCGCCATCGGCGAGGCGCTGCGCGAATGGCCGGGGGCGCCGGTGATCCACGCCGGCGGCGAACTGCTCGCCTGCGATGCCTGGGAGGCGGCGGTGATGCTGCTGCCGCCGGAGCAGGCGCCGGGCGTGATCGCGCAGTACGACGGCCGGCCGGAGCGCTTCGACTGGGCGCGGGATTTTCTCGGCCACGACGACCGCGCCCCCTATTGCCTGGGTAAAAGTCAGTCGCTGCAGGACGGCGCGCGAATATTCCTTGGCGTCGGCGGCGTCGATCTGGACCGGCACGAGCCGGCCTTGCGCGAGGAGGTGCTGGCGAAGCTGCGTCAGGCGGACTGGATCGGCGTGCGCGACAGCCTGACTTTGGTGCACATGGCCGCCGCCGGCATTGAGGCGACGCCGATGCCCGATCCGGCCGTGCTGGCGGCGGAACTGTTCGGCGAACGCATCCGCGCACGCGCTGAGGGCGGTGAGGTCGCCGCCGTGCGCGCCGCCTTTCCGCAGGGCTTCCTTGCCGTGCAGTTCGCCGCCGCCCTCGGCGACGACGCCACGCTGGCGCGCATTGCCGACGGCCTGGCCCGGCAGGCGGCGGACCGGGGCATCGTCTTCTTCCGCGCCGGGGCGGCGCCCTGGCACGACGACCTCGGCACGTACCGCCGCGCGGCGACGCGCCTGCCCGGTGCGCAGGTATTCGAATCGCTGGACGTCTGGGACCTCTGCGCCCTGATCGCGTCGAGCGCGGGCTTCGCCGGCAGCAGCCTGCACGGGCGCATCGTGGCCGAGGCCTTCGGCGTGCCGGTGGTCGAGGGCATCGTCCCGGCCGGAGAGAAGGTGGCAAGCTATCGCGACACTTGGGCGACGCAGGACGTTGTTGCCGCCTTCCAGGCTGCCTGGGCTGACATGACAAAGCCCGCATTGGGGAATACATCCCACGGGCGGCCCAAGGCCATTTCCTTCGGGGCAGATTTCCTGCGGCCATAAAAACCCCGAATGCTGCGGTGTGCCTTGTCAGGCTAAACTTCGTTCGATATGGGCCGCCGGCCCGTTTTTTACGCCTGCCGTCTTAGTTAAAGCATGAAGAAAATCCGCAGCATCCTCGTCGCCAACCGCAGCGAAATCGCCATCCGCGTGATGCGCGCGGCCTCGGAAATGGGCATCCGTACGGTGGCCATCTACTCCAACGAGGACCGCTTCGCGCTGCACCGCTTCAAGGCGGACGAATCCTATCTCGTCGGCGCCGGCAAGAAGCCGATCCAGGCCTACCTCGACATCGACGACATTATCCGCGTCGCCAGGGAAGCCCACGTCGACGCCATCCACCCCGGCTATGGTTTCCTTTCCGAGAATCCTGACTTTGCCGAAGCGTGTGCTGCGGCCGGCATCGTCTTCATCGGGCCGAAGCCGCAGGTGATGCGTCTGCTCGGCAACAAGGTCTCGGCGCGCGAGCTGGCCGAGAAGGCCGGCGTGCCGGTGGTGCCGGCGACCGGCGCCCTGCCGATGGACCTCGAGGCGGCGAAGCGCGAGGCGGCGCAGGTCGGCTACCCGCTGATGCTGAAGGCGAGCTGGGGCGGCGGCGGGCGCGGCATGCGCACGATCGAGACCGAGGCCGACCTCGGCCCGGCCATGGAAGTCGCCCGGCGCGAGGCCAAGGCCGCCTTCGGCAACGACGAGGTGTACCTCGAGAAGCTGGTGCGCCGCGCGCGCCACGTCGAGGTGCAGGTGATCGGCGACAGCCACGGCAACCTGGTGCACGCCTACGAGCGCGACTGCACCGTGCAGCGGCGCAACCAGAAGGTGGTGGAACGCGCGCCGGCGCCCTAT
>CAJPFZ010000260.1 GCA_905339355.1 Burkholderiaceae bacterium | reverse complement strand
GTCAGCGGGTGGATGTAGCTCTCGTACAGCACGCCCAGCAGCACGTAGATGACGAGCAGCGCCGAGATGATGAGGATGGCCTGGCTCGCCTGCGAACTCTTGAACACCGCGGCGTCGCCGCCGTAGCGCGTGATCACCGAGCTGGGCATGCGGATGGCGTCGCGCGCCTGCTCGATCTTCGCCGTCGCGTCGCCGAGCGCCACGCCGGGCGCGAGGTTGAACGACAGCGTCACCGCCTGCAGCTGGCCCACGTGGTTGATCGAGGTCGGTCCGATCGTGCGCTCCACCGTCGCGAAGCTCGACAAGGGCACCAGCGCGCCGCTGGATGAACGCACGTAGACGTTGTTGAACGCGCTCTCGTCCTCGCGCGCCCGGGGCGCGAGTTCCATGATCACCTGGTAGCTGTCGACCGGCGTGTACATCGTCGACACCTGGCGTTCGCCAAAGGCGCTGTAGAGCGCACTGCGCACCGCGTCGATCGACACGCCGAGCGTGTTGGCGCGGTCGCGGTCGATCTTCAGCGAAGCCTGCAGGCCGCGCAGCTGCGAGTCGCTGGTGACGTCGCGGAACGCCGGGTCGGCGCGCAACCGCTCCTGCAGCTTGACGGCCCAGTCGCTCAGCTCGTCGGCCTTCACGCTTTGCAGGATGTACTGGTACTGCGCCTTGCTTGGCCGCCCCCCGAGCTGCAGGTTCTGGATCGGCCGCATGAAGACACTGATGCCCGGCACCTCGTGCAGCTTCTCGCGCAGGCCCTCGATCACCTCCTTCATCGGTGGCCGTTCGCTGCGCGGCTTGAGGTTGAGGAACATGCGGCCGGTGTTCTGCGCGCTGCTGCCGCCGCTGAACGAGCTGACCGTCGCCACGTAGGGGCTGTCGCGCAGGATGGTCGCAACGCGGTCCTGCAGCCGCACCATCTCGGCGAACGAGGTGTCCTCGGCCGCCTCGGTCGAGACCGAGATCTGGCCGATGTCTTCCTCGGGGAAGAATCCCTTGGGAATGGCGACGAACAGCCAGGCGGTCGCGATGAAGGTGGCCAGCGCCACGCCCATCACGACCCGACGGTGGCGCAGCGCCAGGTCCAGCGTGCGGGTGTAGAGCGCGAGCGTCTTGTCGAAGCCGCGTTCGAAGGCCCGCACCAGCGCGCCGGGGCGCTTCTTGTGCGCCTCGTCGCTGAGGAAGCGGCTCGCGAGCATCGGCACCAGCGTCAGCGAGACGAAGGCCGAGGCGAGGATGGCGAGCGACACGATGACGGCGAATTCGTGGAACAGCAAGCCGATCACCCCTGGCATGAAGAAGATCGGGATGAACACCGCCACCAGCGAACTCGAAATCGAGATGATCGTGAAGCCGACCTCGCGCGAGCCCTTGAGCGCCGCCTCGAACGGCGGCATGCCCTCCTCCACGTGTCGCATGATGTTCTCGAGCATGACAATCGCGTCGTCGACGACCAGCCCGACGGCCAGCGTCAGCCCGAGCAGCGAGATGTTGTCGAGTGTGTAGCCGAAGGCCCACAGCAGCGAGATCGCGCCGATCAGCGAGACCGGAAGCGACAGCGTCGGAATCACCGTCGCCACGAAGCGGCGCAGGAACAGGAAGATCACCAGCACCACCAGGACGATGGTGCCGAGCATGGTCAGCGTCACGTCGTGCAGCGACTCGCGGATCGAGCGCGAGCGGTCGTTGACCGGCGTCATCCGCACCGACGCCGGCAGCTGCGACTGGAAGCCGGGCAGCGCCGCCATCACCGCGTCGACCACCTTCACCGTGTTGGCGTCGGGCTGGCGCAGCACGGCCAGCGTGATCGAGCTTTCGCCGTTGAAACTCGCGAAAGTGTTGACGCGCTCGAAGCTGTCGACCACCTCGGCCACGTCGCGCAGCCGCACCGGGTTGCCGTTCTTGTTGGCAACGATCAGGTCGGCGAACTCGGCCGCATTGCGCAGCTGGCGGTTGGCCTGCAGCGTCAGCGTCTGGCGCGGCCCCTGCAGCGTGCCCACCGGCGTGTTGGCGTTGGACGCACGCAGCGCCGCGGTCAGCTCGTCGAG
>CAJPFZ010000259.1 GCA_905339355.1 Burkholderiaceae bacterium | reverse complement strand
TTCACGGGCGAGATCAACAACGAGCCTCGGATAGTGAAGTCGGTCAGGCTCGGGCAGAAGTACCGCTTCAAGCGAAGCCAGATCGTCGACTGGACCTACATCGACAAGTCCAAGAGGAAGATGATCGGCAACTACACGCTGTGTGCGCTGCTCACCAAGGAGACGCCGGAAGAAGCCGAGGCCGCGAAGAAGCGCTTCAACCTCGACTGCGAAACCTGATCCCTCAAGCGTCGCGCGTCGAGCGTTGCCGAGGGCTCGCGCGTGTCCGGTTCACGTAGCATCCGTTCATGCCAGCAGACCTGCCCCCTCTTCCCGCGCTGTCCCCCGGACGGTATCGCCACTACAAGGGCGCAGAGTACGAAGTTCTCGGCGTGGCGCGCCACAGCGAAACGCTCGAACCCGTGGTCGTCTACCGACCTCTGCACAACGACACGGGGCTGTGGGTTCGTCCTTTTGCAATGTTCTTCGAGCTCGTTGACGTTGACGGCGTGCAACGGCAGCGGTTCGCACCCCTTCCCTGAGCATCCTGGGGCACCCCCCCTGTCAACGAGCACACCCATTGGAGGGCGTGCTCACGGAGGATTCCCGCGAAACTGGCGCCGCCTCATCATGTCGGCACATCGACACCGGGAGTGCGAGATGCCGAAAGACAGGGAATCCGAGTTGGAGGAGGCCATCGAGGCGGTGCAGGCGCGTTTGCGCGTACAGGAGTTTGCGTTGCTCGAACTGCTCAGTGCCCTGCCGCGGCACAACGCCGTGGCGCTGGCCAATGGGCTGCGCGCTCGCGTGAACGAATGGTCGCTGTCAGCTGGCCACCATTTCACGCCGACCGTCGACGAGTCGGCGTGCCACCAGCTCACGACGTTCCTCGATGTCGTCGACCGTCCGGAGCTGCAGCTCAGAGTCCGGCTTCGCAGCAGCCCGGCTTCGGATGCCGGGCCGTGTGGCTGGCGTGCGGAACCCCTCCATATTTCGGGGCGGTTCTGTGATGCATCTCTGGCCGATGCCCCGTAACCTGCAGGCACGATGAAGACAGCGTTTGAGAGCACCACGAGACGCTGTCCACCAAGGCCGAGGACCAGGACATGGGCAGACCGTTGAACTCGCAGAGCACCATTCGCGCAGTCGCCGGCCAAGACCGGCCAAGGCACCCGGACCGCCGCCCCACGCTCGTCTTCAAGGAGAGCTTCGGCTTCATCCAGCGCATCCAGGATGTTGCCGCTGCCGACCGCAACCTGCCTGCCATTGACCACGGCATCCTGGCGTCGGCCGCCTTGGCGCTCGTCGCCGACATGCCCGAAGCACCGCAACGCGTGATCGACCGAGCCCTGCAGATGATCGTCGAGAAGCGCCGGCAAGCCCTTCGATCCGACTGATCG
>CAJPFZ010000258.1 GCA_905339355.1 Burkholderiaceae bacterium | reverse complement strand
AGCGCCGCCACCAGCCCTTGCGGCGTCAGGTTCTTGCTGGCGCGCCGCAGGCCCTCGAACAGCACGCGCATGTTCATGTAGCCGAAGAAGTGGTCGAAGTCGACCGGCAGCTTGGCACGGTCCATCGCGGCGCCGTAGTCGCGCGTGAGCGCGCTCGTGCGCTGCATCGGGTAGGGCAGGATCTGCGTCATCGCCAGGCCGCGCACCTCGTCGCCCAGTGCGGCGATGAGCGCCTTGGAGTTGGCGATCGACGGGGCATACACCGGCACGCCGATCTGGCTGCGCGCCGCCTTCACGAACGGCACCAGCGCAGGCCCGAAGGCCATGAAGATCACCCCCTGCGGCTTGGCCGCGGCGAGCGCCTGGCAGACCTGCACCGAATTCTGGCCGCCGATGTCCAACGCCTGCTTGGCCACCAGCGTCGCGCCCTGCTCCTTCACCACCTCCTCCACCACCGGCAGCATCAGCTGGCCGAACGGGCTGTTGTGGTAGGCGAGCGCGATCTGGCTGCGCTGCACCGTCGCGAGGTTCTTGACCATCTTCACCACCTCGTCGCGGTAGCTGGCGATGGCGGTGAAGAAGTACGGGTGCTGCCGCGCGCGCAGTGCCGGCGCACCGGTGTAGACCCCGACCAGCGGAATCTGCTTGTCGGCCAGCAGCGGCAGCACCGCGCCGACGTTGGCGGTGCTCGCCAACCCCGTCAGCGCGAGCACCTTGTCGCGCTCGATCAGCGCGCCGACGTTCTCGACGCAGCGCTTCGGGTCGTAGGCGTCGTCCAGGGTGATCAGCTTGACGCGGCGGCCGGCAATGCCGCCCTTGCGGTTCAGCTCATCGATCGCGAGCTCCTGGCCCTTGAGCACCGCCGTCAGCGTGGAGGCCAACGGCCCGCTCAGGTGGGCGCTCTGGCCGATGACGATGTCTTCGCCGGCGGCCTGGGCCGTGCGCGTGCCGGCGAGGCTGGCTGCTGCGCCGGCGATGCCCTGCAGGCATTGGCGGCGTGTGAACGAGATGCTCATGGGGGTCTCCTGTCGCGTGGTCGCGCCGATGGTTGATGGCCTGCCCAGGGCGGGCCAGGGCATTGGAGGCGGAACGTAGCGGGCGGTCGTCTGGGCGGATGTCGCCTTGGCGATAGACGGGCATGCGAAGGGAGCCAAAAGCGCCAATGCATCACGCCGCGCAAGCGTGGCCTGCGCGTTAACCCGAAGGGCACGGAGAGCCGCGCCGCGTCGCCGAGCGCCCGGTCAGGCGCGCAGCGCCGCCTCCAGCGCGTCGACGAACATCTTGGCGACGTCGAAGCCCGTCTGCTGCGCGATCTCCTGGAAGCAGGTCGGGCTGGTGACGTTGATTTCGGTCATGCTGTCGCCGATCACGTCCA
>CAJPFZ010000257.1 GCA_905339355.1 Burkholderiaceae bacterium | reverse complement strand
TGGCGTCTACGCCAATATCGCGGCGCACCTCGTTCTCCGGCTCCTCAATAATTGAAAAAGACAGAACTCCTCATAGGTGAATCCCTTAGGGAGCGGGGTTTGACGCTGGCTCTGGCAGAGTCCTGCACGGGCGGTTTGCTCTCGAGCCGCATAACCGACGTCCCAGGAAGCTCGGAGTACTTCCTGGGCTCGATAGTCGCTTACGCCAACGGCGTAAAAGTCTCCGGGCTGGGCGTCAGGGCGGCAACCCTCAGGAGATACGGGGCCGTCTCAAAGGAGACCGCCGCCGAGATGGCCCGGGGTGTCAAAAACAGACTCGGGGCCGGTCTTACGGCCGGGATAACCGGCATAGCCGGTCCGGGCGGCGGCACGCCGGAAAAACCCGTTGGCCTCGTCTACATAGCCGTCTCAAAAGGCAGGACGACAATAGTTAAAAGGTTCGTCTTCAAGGGCGGGAGAAAGTCGATAAAAAAGCAGTCAACCGAGGCGGCTCTCCTGATGCTCGCGGAGGCTCTGGGAATAAAGTCTTAAGGAGACGGCAATAAGGACCTTCGTCGCCATAAAGCTCCCACCCGAGGTGAAAGACCTCCTGAAGGCAATCCAGACCAGCCTTGACAGGGGCTTTCGCGGCATAACCTGGGTCAGGCCCGAATCCATCCATCTTACCCTCAAGTTCCTGGGCGAGATAGACGACGCTAAAGTCAGTGAGGTTTCCGCCGGGCTCAAGAAGGCTTCCGAAGGCATGGGGCCGTTCACACTCGAGCTCGAAGGCGTGGGCTGTTTTCCGAATACCCGCAACCCGCGCGTCCTGTGGGCCGGGATAAAAGAGAACGCGCCTCTTCTTAAGCTCCAGAAGAGCGTCGAAGAGAGGCTTTCAGCAATGGGCTTTGAGGCGGAGGAAAGGCCCTTTACCCCTCACCTCACCCTGTGCAGGGTAAAATCCGCGCAGGACGGACGGGCCCTCGGAAGACTTGTAAGCGAGGCAAAGCCTCAAGCGAAGACGGGCTTCACGGTTTCGTCTTTCGCCTTCATGAAAAGCGTCCTGAAGCCCTCCGGGGCTGAATATACCCCGATACAGGAATTCGCCCTGACGGCGCAAAACAATTGAAAAAGGGAGGCTCAACCGATGTCGAACACGACTGTCTCAGGCAA
>CAJPFZ010000256.1 GCA_905339355.1 Burkholderiaceae bacterium | reverse complement strand
TCGTCGTGAGCAGCGACCTGAGCCGCGCCGTCGTCTGGGGCGCCGTCAAGTCATAGGTCGACCTGTCGCGCCCTGCGCACTACGCGAAGGTGTAGGCCGTCTTCACCGTGGTGTAGAACTCGACCGCGTAGCGTCCCTGTTCGCGCGGCCCGTAGCTCGAGCCCTTGCGGCCACCGAAGGGCACGTGGTAGTCCACCCCCGCCGTCGGCAGGTTCACCATCACCATGCCGGCCTGCGCATGGCGCTTGAAGTGCGTGGCGTGTTTCAGCGAGGTGGTGGCGATGCCGGCCGACAATCCGAACGGCGTGTCGTTGGCCAGCGCCAGTGCCTCGTCGTAATCGCGCGCGCGAATCACGCTCGCGACCGGCCCGAAGATCTCTTCGCGATTGATCTGCATCGACGCGGCCGTCTCGGTGAAGAGCGCCGGCGCAAGGTAGTGGCCTTCGGTGTCGCGCATCAGGCGGTCGCCGCCCGCCAGCAGGCGCGCCCCTTCGCTGCGGCCGATGTCGACGTAGCGCAGGTCCTGCTCGAGCTGCGCGAGCGACACCACCGGGCCGATGTCGGTGCCGGCGGCCAGCGCATGCCCCACCTTCAGCCTGCCCATGCGTTCGGCAAGCGCCGTGACGAAGCGGTCATGGATGCCCTGCGTGACGATCAACCGGCTCGACGCGGTGCAGCGCTGGCCAGTGGAGAAGAACGCGCTCTGCGCGCACAGCTCGACGGCGACCTGCAGGTCCGCATCGTCGAGCACGACCTGCGGGTTCTTGCCGCCCATCTCCAGTTGCACCTTGGCGCCGCGCGACACGCATGCGGCCGCCACCTGCTGGCCGATGCTCTGCGAGCCGGTGAAGCTCACCGCATCGACGCCGGCGTGGTCGACGATCGCCTGCCCGACCTCGCGTCCGCTGCCCATGACCAGGTTGAACGCGCCGGCCGGCAAACCGGCGCGCGAGATGATCTCGGCCAGCGCCCAGGCGCTGCCGGGCACCAGGTCGGCGGGCTTGAGCACGACACAGTTGCCGTAGGCGAGCGCCGGCGCGATCTTCCACGCGGGGATCGCGATGGGAAAGTTCCACGGGCTGATGATGCCGACCACGCCGACGGGTTCGCGCGTGATCTCCACCGTGATGTTCGGCCGCACCGAGGGCAGCAGCTCGCCCGGCGTGCGAAGGCACTCGCCGGCGAAGAACTTGAAGATGTTCCCGGCACGCGCAGCTTCGCCCACCGCTTCGGGCCGCGTCTTGCCTTCTTCGCGGGCGAGCAGGGCGCCGAGTTCGTCCTTGCGGGCGAGGATCTCGTTGCCGATCTTCTCCAGCGCATCCGCGCGCGCCTGGATGCCGACACCCTGCCAGGCCGGCATCGCCCCTCGCGCCGCGCGCACGGCCTGGTCGACCTGCGCGGCCGTGCCCTTGGCATACAGGCCGATGGTGTCGGCCAGGTCCGACGGGTTGACGTTGGGCGTGAAGCCGTTGCCGGCCACCCATTCGCCGCCGATGTAGTTCGCGTGTTCCTTGATGTCGTCGCTCATGGCATGCACCTCATTGCGGCCCCAGGCGATCGATCAGCGCCCGCAGCATCTCGTGTTCTTCGCCGGTGAGGTCGGTCAGCGGCGTGCGCACCGGCCCGCCGGGGTGACCGACGAGTGTCGCACCGGCCTTGATGATGCTCACTGCATAACCCGGCTTGCGGTTGCGGATGGCAAGGTAGGGCAGGAAGAACTCGTCGAGCAGGCGGCTTTGCGTGGCGCGATCGTCCGCGGCGACGGCCCGATAGAAGTCGAGCGCCATCTTCGGCACGAAGTTGAAGACCGCCGACGAGTACACCGGCACGCCCAGCGCCTTGTAGGCCGCCGCATAGACCTCGGCCGTCGGCAACCCGCCGAGGTAGGCGAAACGGTCGCCCATCGCCTGCCGGATGCTCACCATGAGCTCGATGTCGCCGATGCCGTCCTTGAAGCCGACGAGGTTGGGGCAGCGCTCGGCCAGCGGCGCGAGCGTGGCCGCATTCAGCCGGCACACCGCGCGGTTGTAGACGATGACGCCGAACTTCACCGACTTGCACACCGCCTCCACATGCGCCGCGATGCCTTCGGGGCTGGCCTCGGTGAGGTAATGCGGCAGCAGCAGGATGCCGTGGGCGCCCAGACGCTCGGCTTGCTGTGCATACGCGATCGCTTGCCGTGTCGGGCCGCCGGCGCCCGCGATGATGGGCACGCGGCCTCGGCAGGTGTCGACCGCCGTCTTGATCACCTGGCCGTATTCGCTGCCCGCGAGCGAAAAGAACTCGCCGGTGCCGCCCGCCGCGAACAGGGCCGTCGCGCCGTAGGGCGCCAGCCAGTCCAGCCGCTCGGCGTAGCTGCGTGCGTTGAAATTGCCCTCGGCGTCGAAGTCCGTGATCGGGAACGATAAGAGGCCGGAGGAGATGATGTCCTTGAGATGCTGAGGCGTCATGAAAGGCTCGCTGGCTGACAGGTCATCAGTCATCGTACAACATGGGACGCAGACCGGCAACCGACCCGATGGGTTCAAGCCTTCAGCTCGCGGCCGCCTCGTGCGCCCGCCGCAGCCGCTCGCGGCTGTTGGCCAAGTGAGTGCGCATCGCCGCGCGCGCGGCTTCGGGATCGTGGTTGGCGATCGAGTTGACGATGTTCTCGTGCTCGGTGTTGACGCGCCGCAGGTACTCGCGCCGCGATTCGCCAGCCACCCTGGCGGTGTTGAGCCGGGCGCGCGGAATGATCATCGTGCCGAGGTAGGTCATCAGCTCGAGGAAGTGCACGTTCTGCGTGGCGCGCGCGATCTCGAGGTGGAACTGGAAGTCCGGGGCGAGGGCGTCGCCGTCGTCCTCGATCGCCGCGTTGAATCCGCGCAGCGCCTCGCGCATGGCGGCGAGGTTGGCCTCGGTGCGGCGCACGGCGGCCAGGCCCGCTGCTTCGGTCTCGAGACCGATGCGCAGTTCGAGCACGGCGATCACCTCGCGCGCCGTACCGATCTGGTCGGGCGAGATGCGGAAGTTGGTGCTTTCGCCGGTGCCGACGACGAAGGTGCCCACGCCGTGGCGCGTCTCCACCAGGCCGCCGGCCTGCAGCTTCGACAAGGCTTCGCGCACGACGGTTCGGCTGACGCCGAACTCGCCCATGATCGCCGCTTCGGTCGGCAGCTTGTCGCCGGCGCGCATCTGGCCGTCGCGGATGCGCGCCGTCATGGCATCGACCAATCCGAGGGCGAGGTTGCGCGGTCGGCGCCGCGTGATGTTGGCGGGGAGGTTCGGGCTTTCCATGAAGTTGCGGGTTTCCCCTCAGGCTGGTGTATTGACAGCGGGAGGACGCTTGACGACCATATCCCCGCTTGTTGTATGACAACCGATGACGTACCTCGTATCGGTTTGGCAGCAATGTAGCAAAACCCACCGCCATGTCCAATCCCAACAATTCCGCCCCGCTCGTGCCCGGCTCGCTGACCGCGCTGCGTTTCAAGCGCCTGCTGCTCACCGGTGCCGCGGGTGGCCTCGGGCGCGAGCTGCGCCGGCGCCTGAAGGCCTACTGCGAGGTGCTGCGCCTGTCGGACCACGTCGATCTCGGTGCCGCGGCCGAAGGCGAGGAGCCGCGGCAAGCGGCGCTCGAAGACCGTGGCGCGATGCGCGAGCTGCTGGCGGGGGTCGACGCCGTCGTGCACCTGGGTGGCTACTCCGTCGAAGGTCCGTTCGAGCCGATCCTGCAGGCCAACATCGTCGGCGCCTACAACCTGTACGAGGCGGCGCGGATCAACGGCGTGAAGCGGATCGTGTTCGCGAGTTCCAACCACGTGACCGGCTTCTATCGCCAGGACGAGGTGATCTCGCCGCACGACCCGGTGCGCCCCGACGGGCTGTACGGCGTCAGCAAGGCTTTCGGTGAAAACCTGTCGCGCTTCTATTTCGATCGCTACGGCATCGAGACCGCCTGCCTGCGCATCGGCTCGTCGTTCCCCGCGCCCAAGGACCGCCGCATGCTCGCCACCTGGCTCAGCTTCGACGACCTGGAGCGCCTGGTGATCGCCTGCCTCACCGC
>CAJPFZ010000255.1 GCA_905339355.1 Burkholderiaceae bacterium | reverse complement strand
TCCTCGCCGCTGGCCGTGCAGCCGATGTACCAGAGCACCAACCCCAAGGCCCCGCCGATGACGGTGGCCGAGTTCGAAGAGGGCCGAAGGACCTACTTCGAGCGCTGCGCCGGCTGCCACGGCGTGCTGCGCAAGGGCGCCACCGGCAAGCCGCTGACACCCGACCTCACGCTCGCCAAGGGCACCGACTACCTGAAGGTCTTCATCGCCTACGGCTCGCCGGCCGGCATGCCGAACTGGCAGACCTCGGGCGAGATGAGCGAGAAGCTCGTCGACGTGATGGCGCGCTACATCCAGCAAGACCCTCCCACGCCGCCCGAGTTCGGCATGGAGCAGATGAAGGCGACCTGGAAGGTCATCGTGCCGCCCAAGGACAGGCCGACCAAGAAGCTGAACAACTACAACATCAGCAACATCTTCTCGACCACGCTGCGCGACACCGGCGAGGTGGCGCTCATCGACGGCGACACCAAGCAGATCATCAACATCGTCAAGACCGGCTACGCGGTGCACATCACGCGCGTGTCGGCCTCCGGCCGCTATCTGTTCGTGATCGGCCGCGACGCCAAGATCAACATGATCGACCTGTGGATGCCCAAGCCCGACAACGTGGCCGAGATCCGCGTCGGCCTCGAGGCGCGCTCGGTGGACACCTCGAAGTACAAGGGCTACGAAGACAAGCTCGCGATCGCCGGCGCCTACTGGCCGCCGCAGTTCGTGATCATGAAGGGCGACACGCTGGAGCCGCTGAAGATCGTCGCCACCCGCGGCATGACGGTCGGCAAGCAGGAGTACCACCCGGAGCCGCGTGTCGCGGCGATCGTGGCCTCGCACTTCAAGCCCGAGTTCCTCGTCAACGTGAAGGAGACCGGCAAGACGCTGATGGTCGACTACTCGAACCTGGACGCGCTGAAGATCACCGAGATCGGCTCGGCGCTGTTCCTGCATGACGGCGGCTGGGACTCGACCAAGCGCTACTTCATGGTGGCGGCCAACCAGAGCAACAAGATCGCCGCGATCGACGCCAAGGAGGGCAAGCTCGCCGGCCTCGTCGACGTCGGCAAGATCCCGCACCCGGGCCGCGGCGCCAACTTCAAGCACCCGAAGTTCGGTCCGGTGTGGGCCACCGGCCACCTCGGCGACGAGACGATCTCGCTGATCGGCACCGACCCGAAGGGCAACAAGCAGCACGCCTGGAAGCAAGTGGCCAAGCTCACCGGCCAGGGCGGCGGCTCGCTGTTCCTGAAGAGCCATCCGAAGTCGACCAACCTGTATGTCGATACGCCGCTGAACCCGGACCCGAAGATCTCGCAGACGGCCGTCGTGTACGACATCAGGAACCTCGACAAGGGCTTCAAGGTGCTGCCGATCGCCGAGTGGGCGGGCATCAAGGATGGCGGCGCGATGCGCGTCGTGCAGCCTGAGTTCAACAAGGCCGGAGACGAGGTCTGGTTCGCGGTGTGGTCGGCCAAGGACAAGCAGTCCGCGCTGGTCGTGGTCGATGACAAGACGCTCAAGCTGAAGGCCGTCATCAAGGATCCGCGCCTGATCACGCCGACCGGGCACTTCAACGTCAACAACACGCAGCACGACGTGTACTGATCCCGTGACCTCGCCCTCCCGCGTGTCGCGGGAGGGCCTTTCCACCCGAAAGACCTCATTCATGAAGACATTGCTGATGACCGCGGCGCTTGCCGTTTTCGCCACCGGCAGCATTGCCGCCACGCCAGACGAGGCGATGACCAAGGCCGGTTGCATGGCCTGCCACACCAAGGACAAGAAGCTGGTCGGCCCCGCCTTCAAGGACATCGCGGCCAAGTACAAGGGCCAGGACGTGACCGCCAAGCTGATGGACAAAGTGCGCAAGGGCGGCTCGGGCGTGTTCGGCCCGATCCCGATGGCGCCCAACACGCCCGACAAGATCAACGACGCCGATCTCAAGGCTGCGATCGAGTCGATCTTGAAGACGTGATCCAGCGAAGCGTCACGCCGTGAGCAGTATTCGCGCGATGACCGGACCCTGGCTGATCGCCCTGGCGGCGATCGGCCTGCCGCAGGCGGCGCCCGCCGACGAAGCGGCCCCTGCGGCGGCGATCGTCTCGCCGCAACGCCAACAGGCGCTGGTGCGCATCGTGCGCCAGGACTGCGGCTCCTGCCACGGCATGCGCCTGACAGGCGGCCTCGGCCCCGCCCTCACCCCCGAAGCACTGGCCGACAAGCCGCTCGCCTCGCTCGCCGCCACGGTGTTCCATGGCCGGCCCGGCACCCCGATGCCGGCGTGGCGCTCGATGCTGAGCGAGGCCGACGCGCAGTGGATCGCCGAACGGCTGCTGGCCGGCTTTCCGGAAGAGGCGAGATGAGAAGCGTGACGCTTGACTGGACCCACACGGCATGCGCGGCAATGCGCCGCGCCGGCGCCGCCGCCATCGTCGCGGCACTCGCGGCCTGCGCCGCGCCCACGCCCGCGCCGCTCGGCACAGGCGACCTCGGACTCGTGGTGGGACGCGCCAGCGGCACGCTGACGGTCGTCAACACCAGCGACAAGACGGCGCTCGGCCGCATCGAGGGCCTGGGCGACCTGTCGCACGCCTCCATCGTGTACGCACGCCACGGCGGCCACGCCTATGTGTTCGGCCGCGACGGCGCGCTGACCAAGGTGAACCTGATCACGCGGCGCATCGAGGCGCGCGTGATGCAGGCCGGCAACAGCATCGGCGGCGCGATCTCGCAGGACGGCACGCTCGTCGCGGCGCAGAACTACACGCCAGGCGGCATCAAGGTGTTCGACGCCCGCACGCTCGCGCTGGTGGCCGACATTCCGGCGGTGTTCGACGCGCCCGGCGAGCCCGGCAAGCGCTCTCGCGTCGTCGGCCTGGCCGACCTGTCGGGCAAGCGCTTCATCTACTCGCTGTTCGACGCCGACCAGATCTGGATCGCCGACCTGAGCGATGCCTCGGCACCGAAGCTCACCAAATTCTCGAACATCGGCCGCCAGCCCTACGACGCGCTCGTCACGCCCGATGGCCGGCACTACATCGCCGGCCTGTTCGGCGAGGACGGCCTCGCGATGATCGACCTGTGGGCGCCCGAGCCCAAGGTGCGCAGGATCCTCGGCGGCTACGGCCGCGGCCAGCAACCCCTGCCGGTGTTCAAGATGCCCCACCTGCGCGGCTGGGCCGTCGCCGGCCGCCTCGCGTGGCTGCCCGCCATCGGGCGACATGAAGTGCTGGTGGTCGACACCGACACCTGGCAGGAAGTCGCGCGGGTGCAGGTGGCCGGACAACCGGTTTTTGTCATGGCGCAACCCGATGGACGCCAGGTGTGGGTCAACTTCGCGGTGCCGGACTATCACCGCGTGCAGGTCATCGACACGCAGTCACGCCGCATCGTCAAGACGCTCGAGCCCGGCGCGGCGGTGCTGCACATGGAATTCACGCCACGCGGCGAGGCCGTGTGGATCTCGTCGCGCGACGCGAACCGCGTCTCGGTGATCGACACCCTCGGCTTCGCGACCCTCGCGACGCTGCCGGTGGAGGCGCCCAGCGGCATCTTCTTTGCGAGCCGTGCGGCTCGGTTGGGCTTGTGATGGGCAGGATCATCGTTGCGGACTTCGGTTCCTCCACGTCCGAGCTGCATACGCTGCTGAACCGCTGGCAGCGCGGCTTTCCGCTGGTGGCGCGGCCGTTCCACGCGCTCGGAGCCGAATGCGGCTGGACCGGTGCGCAGGTGATCGCCGCGCTCAAGGGCGGCCTGGCGCGCGGCGAGGTCAGCCGCGTCGGCGCGGTGTTCGGCGTCGGCGCCGGCGGCGCCGGGCTGCTGTGCGCGATGCGCGTGCCCCCCGAGCGGCTCGATGCGGTGGCCGCCTGGGTCAGCGCCGAGCCGGGCGTGAACCACAACTATGCGCGCGACCACGAGTGGAACCTGTGGTTCGTGATCACCGCCGCCGACCGCACGCAGCTGAACGCCTGCGTCGAGCGCATCGAGCGCGTGTCGGGCCTGCAGGCGCTGCGCCTACCGATGCGCCGCGCCTACCGCATCGACCTCGGCTTCGACCTCTACGACAGCCACGAATCGCAGGCCGGCGCACGCACCGCCGAACCGGTGCGCAGCGCCTTGCGTCCGCTGGCGGCGCGGCTCGAAGACGGCCTGCCGCTGGTCGATCGCCCGTTCGAGGCGCTGGGCGCGCCGCTCGGGCTGGACGAAGATGCCGTGCTGCGCGCGATCGGCCGCTGGTGCGAACACGGCACCGTGCGCCGGCTCGGCGTGGTGCTGCGCCATCATGAGTTCGGCATCGCCGCCAATGCGATGACGGTGTTCGCCGTGCCGGAGCGCGAAGTCGACAGTGCCGGCGAACGCCTGGCCGCGCAGCCCGGCGTGACGCTGTGCTATCGCCGCGAGAGCGCGCCGCAGTGGCCGTACACGCTGTATTGCATGGTGCACGGCCGCGAACGCGAGAACGTGCGCGAGACCATCGACAAGATCACGCAATCGGCGGGCCTCGCCGACAAACCCCGCGAAGTGTTGTTCAGCACGCGGCGGTTCAAGCAGACGGGCAGCCGCTACTTCGCGCAGGCCGGTGCGTGATGCGTCACGAGCGCCACGCCGTCATCCCCGCGAACACCGCGATCCAGGCCGGGCGCACTGGCACGATGGATCCCGGCGTCGGCCGGGATGACGTGGCGTGGGCCGCGTTGGATGCCACCGACACGATGCTGATCCGCCGGCTGCACGGCGGCTTTCCGCTCAGCGAAGAGCCCTATGCCGAGTTGGCGCAGGAGTTCGGGCTGAGCGAGGACGAGGTGTTGCGGCGGCTGCGCCGAATGCTCGACGACGGCGTGCTGTCGCGCTTCGGCCCGCTGTTCCAGATCGAGCGCGCCGGCGGGCAGTTCGTGCTGGCTGCGATGCAGGTGCCGGAGGACCGCTTCGACGCCGTGGCCGACGCAGTCAACGCGCTGCCCGAGGTGGCGCACAACTACCGGCGGGAACACTTGTTCAACATGTGGTTCGTGCTCGCCTGCACGTCGCCCGCACAGGCGGCCCAGGCGTGCGAAGACATCGAAGCGACGACCGGCCTGCGGGTCTACGCCTTTCCCAAGGAGAAGGAATTCTTCGTGGAGTTGAGGTTGCCGATCTGACATGAACTCCATCCATCCCACACCCGTCATCCTCCGAGTTCCGCCATGCTGAGCCCCTTCGACCAGCGCCTGATCGAGGCCACCCAGGCCGGCTTGCCGCTGGTGCCCCGGCCTTACGAGGCGATCGCCGCCAAGCTCGGCGTCTCGTCGGAGGCCGTGCGCGAACGTCTGGAAGGCATGCTGCGCGAGGGCCTCGTGCGCCGCATCGGTGCCGTGCCCAACCACTACCGGCTCGGTTACGTGGCCAACGGCATGACCGTGTGGGACGTGCCCGACGAGCGCATCGACGAGCTGGGCGAGAAGGTCGGCGCCCTCGAATTCGTGTCGCACTGCTACCGCCGCCCGCGCGCACTCCCCGACTGGCCCTACAACCTGTTCGCGATGGTTCATGGCCGCAGCCGCGCCGAGGTCGAACGCGCCGCGCTGCAGATCCATTGCCTGCTGGCCGACGCCTGCCGCTCGCACGACATCCTCTACAGCAGCCGCATCCTGAAAAAGACCGGGTTGCGCCTGCCTTCATCCGGATAGATCCCCACCATGTTCCGCATCTCCCAGTACATGCGCGAGCTGGCCGCCGCCGAACGCGATGGCCGCTACCCCGACGTGACCGACCGCAAGCCGCGCGGGCCGGTCGTGATCTGGAACCTGGTGCGCCGCTGCAACCTCACCTGCAAGCACTGCTACGCGCTGTCGGCCGATCACGACTACCCGAACGAACTCTCCAACGCCGAGGTCAACACGGTGATGGACGACCTCAAGCGCTTCCACGTGCCGGTGCTGATCCTCTCCGGCGGCGAACCGCTGCTGCGCCCCGACATCTTCGAGATCGCCGCGCGCGCGAAGACGCTGGGCTTCTACGTCGGGCTGTCGACCAACGGCACGCTGATCGACGAACCGATGGCCGACCGCATCGCGGCGCAGGGCTTCGACTACGTCGGCATCAGCCTGGACGGCCTGCGCGAGTTGCACGACAAGTTCCGCCGCAAGCAGGGCGCCTTCGACGCCTCGCTCGGTGCCGTGCGCCTGCTGCGCGCGCGCGGCGTGAAGATCGGACTGCGCTACACGATGACCGACATGAACGCCGCCGACCTGCCGGCGCTGATGCGGCTGATGCACGAGGAAGGCGTCGACAAGTTCTACTTCTCGCACCTCAACTACGCCGGGCGCGGCAACATCCACCGCGGCCGCGACGCGCACTTCGCCGCCACCCGCGACGCACTCGACCGGCTGTTCGACGCCGCCTGGTTCGCCGCCTGCGAAGGCCGCGCACTCGACTACGTGAGCGGCAACAACGATGCCGACGGCGTCTACCTCCTGATGTGGGCGCAGCGCAAGCTGCCGCGCTGGGTCGACGCCTTGCGCACGCGGCTCGAACAGTGGGGCGGCAACGCCTCGGGGCTGCATGTGGCCAACATCGACAACGAAGGCCACGTGCATCCCGACACGATGTGGTGGCACCACGACCTCGGCAGCGTGCGCGAGCGGCCGTTCTCCGCCATCTGGTCGGACGTCTCCGAGCCGCTGATGGCCGGGCTGAAACGGCAGCCGCGCCCCGTCACCGGCCGCTGCGGCGCCTGCGCGCACCTCGCGATCTGCGGCGGCAACACCCGTGTGCGCGCGCAGCAGGTGACCGGGGACCCGTGGGCCGAAGACCCCGGTTGCTACCTGAGCGATGCGGAGATCGGCCTCGCCGAGGGCGCCGGCGCGCCGCGCGTGGCCGTCACGCCCTTCCACCAGCGCATCCGGGTGCTGCCATGACCGGCCTGCTCGTGCGCCTGGCACTGGCGCTCGGCCTGGTGCTGATGGGCGTCGACCTCGCACGCGCAGCGGGTGTCGATGCACCGGCCCTGTACCAGCAGCATTGCGCCGCCTGTCACGGCGCGCAGCGGCTCGGCGTGATGGGCCCGGCGCTCCTGCCGGAGAGTCTCGCGCGGCTGCGCCAGGCGGAGGCGCTGAAGGTCATCAGCCACGGCCGCGCCGCCACGCAGATGGCCGGGTTCGCCGACCGGCTGAGCGCAGGCGAGATCGCCGCCATCGCGCAGTGGATCTACACGCCGGTGAGCCCGGCGCCGAGCTGGACCGAGGCCGACATCCGCGCCTCGCGGGTCGAGACCGAGGGCGCGCGCGGCTGGCCCGACAAGCCGCAGTGGAAAGCCGACCCGATGAACCTGTTCGTCGTGGTCGAGGGCGGCGACCACCACGTCTCGCTCGTCGACGGCGACCGCTTCGAGGTGATCCACCGCTTCCCCTCGCGCTTCGCCCTGCACGGCGGCCCCAAGTTCACGCCCGATGGGCGATTCGTGTTCTTCGGCTCGCGTGATGGCTGGATCACCAAGTTCGACCTGTGGAACCTGAAGACCGTGGCCGAAGTGCGGGCCGGCATCAACATGCGCAACGTCGCCGTGTCGGCCGACGGGCGTTGGGTGTTGGCGGCGAACTACCTGCCGCACTCGCTGGCGCTGTTCGACGCCGACCTGAACCTCGTCAAGAGCTACGGCGCCGCCAATCTGGCAAAGACCACGACCTCGCGAGTCTCCGCGGTCTACGACGCTGCGCCGCGCAAGAGCTTCATCGTCGCGCTGAAGGACCTGCCCGAACTGTGGGAGATCTCGTACGACCCGAAGGCCGAGCCCATCCACGACGGCTACGTGCACGACTACAAGATGAGCGAGTCGCTGCCGACGCCGGGCTTCCTCGGCGTGCGCCGCACGATGCTCGACGAGCCGCTGGACGACTTCTTCTTCGACCAGGGGTATCGGCATGTGCTGGGGGCGACGCGGCCGAAGAGCGACGGTGAGTCGGGGCCGAAGGCCGCCGGTGAGTCCGGTCCGAAGAGCGACGGCACGCCCTCCGCGCAGGTCGTGAATCTGGATGTCCGCCGTCGCATCGCCAACCTGCCGCTGCCCGGCATGCCGCACCTCGGTTCGGGCATCACCTTCGAGTGGAAGGACACCACAGTGCTCGCCTCGCCGAACCTGAAGGACGGCATCGTCAGCGTGATCGACATGAAGACCTGGCAACCGGTCAAGCAGATCCCGACGCTCGGGCCGGGCTTCTTCATGCGCAGCCACGAGAAGACGCCCTACGCCTGGATCGACGCGATGATGGATCCGAAGGCCCGCGACACGCTGCTCGTC
>CAJPFZ010000254.1 GCA_905339355.1 Burkholderiaceae bacterium | reverse complement strand
TCCCAGCGCTGCAGCAGTTCCGCCGTCCAGTCGCTTCCTTCCAGCGCCAGGATGTCCTGGCGGCAGCGCCGGATGTCAGCGGCGGTGGGCGCATAACCCTGCTCGGCGATGTAGCGGCGTGCGGCGACGATGTCCTGCCGGGCCAGTTCGCTGTAGAGCGCGATCAGCATGACCCCGCCGGGACGCAGCAGATCAAGCAGGGTGCGCCAGCCCGCTTCCGGGTCTTCCAGGTGGTGCAGGACACCGATGGATTCGATCAGGTCGAAGCGCCGCTCCTGCGCGCCCAGCCTGGTGATGTCGGCCTGCGCGTAGTCGATGTTGGTCAGGCCGATCTCTTCCGTCTTGCGTCTGGCGTAGCCGAGGCTGGCGAGGCTGAGATCCACCGCCAGCAGGCGGCTGCCGGAATACAGTTGTGCCGAGCAGATCGACTGGAAGCCCGTGCCGCAGCCGGCAATGAGCACGTCCATGCCGGCCTGCTTGCCGAGCGGCCGGAAGCGGGCCGGCGCGACCCGCTGCAGGAATTCGTCGATCGAGAGCGGGGCGAGTATCGCGGGAGCCCTCGTCCAGCGCGGGTAGGGGTTTTCCTCGTATTGCGCCTGCACCTGCGATGACACGCCTGCGCCAATCGCGGTGAGGGCGGGGATTTGCGCGCGCAAAGCCCTTTCGCGGCGCGGCTCGCGGACCTGCTGGTCCACCAGCGCTGCGATGGCCTGGCCGCAATCCAGCGCCAGCAGGCGCTCCGCACATGCCAATCCCTCGAGCGGGAAGTAGGCGGCCGCCATCGCCAGCCAAGGCCCGGGAAAGGACGACTCGCTCGAGAGCAGCGCTTCCAGCCGGCCGCGCAGCGCCTCCGCCGCGGCGATTTCGCCGTCGGTCGCATCGCATACGTACTCGTTCAGGAAGCATTGGCGGGCGAGCGCGCAGCAGAACGCCAGCAGGGCCTCGTCGTCCAGGCCGTCGGCGCCTGCATCCGTCACGAGCTCGAGCAGGGCATGGCGGGCCTGCGTCAGGAAGCGTTCCATCGCGATGCTTTGCATGGGCGAGCTCTGCAGCAGGCTGCGCAGCAGCCCGTCGCCGGCCAGCGCGGCGAGTCCCGCCGTCCCGAACAGCGCCTGCCGGGACAGGCGGCGAGGCCAGGCTGCGACCGCGCGCTCGAAGCATCCCCTGATTTCGTCGTCGAGCAGGACCAGGCCCAGGGCGGGGTCGACCAGTTCGCGCGGGGAGATCCAGGCCTCGGACAGGGCGCGCGTCGCCAGGCGGCGAATTTCCGCCCCGTCCTGCGTGAAGGCCATTTGCTTCATGCAGTTCGCGAAGCCGAGCTTCGCCTCGGCGCTGTCGCCGACCGACAGCCTGCGGGCGAAATGCCCGAGCGCCTCGGGCAGCCGGCCCTGTTGCGCCAGCAGCACGCCGAGCAGGTAGAGCGCATCCGCATGGCGCGGGTCTCGACGCAGGACGCTCCCGTACAGGGATGCGGCCTCATCCAGGCGTCCGCGCTGGTGGTGCGCGAATGCGCCCTGCATCAGCGCCGGGATGGCCGCTGCCTGGATGCCGGGAACGGCTGACTGCGCCGTCAGGCAGCAGGCCTTGTACTTCCGGCCGCTGCCGCAGGGGCAGGGGTCGTTGCGGCCAAGTTTTGATCCGCTACCTTGCTTGTCCATGTATTCAGACTTGGCCCTGGAAATAATACGGCTTCGATGCCCTGCTCGATCAAGGGGGCCGTGCGGGTAGTGTACCGGAGTTGCCCGAATCGCCGTGCCGCAGGGAATGACTTTTGGTTCCGGCGCCTCGGCGAATCGGATTACGCCGCCGGAGGGGCGACGGAGAGTTCGGCCAGCAGCGCCACCTGTGCCGAGAAACCCTTCTTGCGCGAGCGCTTGCGGCGGTAGGCGCCTTTTCCGTCCATTTCCCACGCCTGGGTGTTGTCCGCCAGGTAGGGCATCAGGCCTTCCTTGATGATGCGCCGCTTGAGCTTGGGGTCGAGGACGGGGAAGCACAGTTCGATGCGGCGGAAGAAGTTGCGCTCCATCCAGTCGGCGCTGGAGAGGTACATCTTCTGCGCGCCGTCGGCGTAGAAGTAGAACACCCGCGTGTGCTCGAGAAAGCGGCCGACGACGGAGCGCAAGCTGATGTTGTCGGAGAGCCCCTCGACGCCCGGCCGCAGGGCGCAGGCGCCGCGAATAATCAGGTCGATGGTGACGCCGGCCTGCGAGGCGTCGTAGAGCGCCTCGATGATTTCCGGCTCGAGCAGGGCATTCATCTTGGCGATGATGCGCACGCGCTTGCCGGCGCGGGCGTTGGCGGCCTCGGCGCGGATGGCGGCGAGCATGGCGTCGTGCAGGGTGAACGGCGCCAGCAGGAGATGATTCAGCCGGCTCGCCTTGCCGAGGCCGGTGAGCTGCTTGAAGACTTCGTTGACGTCGGCGCAG
>CAJPFZ010000253.1 GCA_905339355.1 Burkholderiaceae bacterium | reverse complement strand
GCGATCTACTACCTGGCGCACAGCACGCTGATCGTCGCGGCACTGTTCCTGCTCGCCGAACTGGTGGGCGCACAGCGCGGCCAGGCGGGTGGGCGGCTGGAGCCCGCGGGCCCGGTGGCGCAGCCGGCACTGCTCGGCACGATGATGCTGCTCGCCGCCGCGTCGGTGGCGGGTCTGCCGCCGCTGCCCGGCTTCCTCGGCAAGCTGATGATCCTCAATGCGTCGATGGGCGCACCGAGCGGCCCGTGGGTCTGGTCTGTGGTGCTGGGCATCGGCTTCGTCACGCTGATCGGCCTGGCGCGCGCCGGCAGCATCCTGTTCTGGTCGGTTCGCACCGAGGATTTGACGGCGCGCTCGGGCGCGAGCCCGCGGCTGATCGGCGCCACCTTGTCGCTGCTCGGCGCGGTGATCGTGCTGGCGGTCTTCGCCGGGCCGCTCAAGCGCTACACCGACGCCGCCGGCGCACAGCTCGCCGACCGCGACGCCTACGCAAACGCCGTCTTCGGCAGCGCGTCGCCGACGTCGACGGTGCGGCCTTACCGCAGCGGAGGTGGGCGATGAGCGCGAGGGGGCAGGACACTCCGGCACGCGCGCGCGGCTGGTTCGGCCGGCCGCTGCTGTCGCTGGCGATTGCCCTTTGCTGGCTGCTGCTGCAGGGCTCGCTCGAACTGGCGCACCTGCTGGCCGCGTTGGCGATCGGCCTCGTCGTGCCGCGCCTCGTCGCGCCCTTCCTCGGCCCTCACACACATCTTCGCGGCGCACGCACGGCCTTGCGGCTCGTGCTGATCGTGCTCTACGACATCGTCGTCGCCAACCTCACGGTCGCCTGGATCGTGCTCAATCCGCGCTCGCAGCCGCAGCCGGCCTGGGTGCCGGTACCGCTTCAGCTGACGCACCCGACCGGCATCGTGCTGCTGGCGACGATCATCACGACCACGCCCGGCACCATCTCGTGCGTGATCGACGAGGCGCGCAGCGAGATCCTCGTGCACGCGCTCGACTGCGACGATACCGCCGCCATGGCGGCCGAGATCAAGAGGCGCTACGAGGCGCCGCTGATGGAGATCTTCGGATGATCGAATGGGCTTTGAACATCTGCTTCGCTGCCGTGACGATCGCCTTCCTGATCACCGGCTGGCGGCTGTTGCGCGGCCCCGAGCTGACCGACCGGGTGCTCGCGATCGACACGCTCTACATCAACACCGTGGCGCTCGTGATCCTGCTCGGCTTGCGGCTGGGCAGCGACCTGCTGTTCGAAGCGGCGCTCGTGATCGCGATGCTGGGCTTCGTGGGCACCGTGGCGCTGGCCCGCTACCTGGCGCGCGGCGACGTCATCGAATAGGAGTGCAGCCATGAACGAACTGAATCCCCTGGTCGAAGCGGCCGTCGCCTTCATGCTGCTCGTGGGCGGCTTCTTCCTGCTCGTCGGCGCCATCGGCCTGGCACGCTTTCCGGACTTCTTCATGCGGCTGCATGCGCCCACCAAGGCCAGCACGCTCGGCGTGGGAGGGGTGCTGGTGGCGAGCATGCTGTGGCACTGGGCGCTGGGCGAATGGGCGCTGCGCGAGCTGCTCATCACGCTGTTCCTCTTCGTCACCGCGCCGGTATCGGCACAGCTGATGGCGCAGGCCGCGCTTCACCTCGGCCTGCGTTCCAAGGCGGCGCCGCCAGCCGATCTGGACCGGCGCTGAACCATGGCAGGCGGCGATCCGCATGCGCTGCAGCGCTTCGTCGACGCGCAGGCGCCGGTGATCGAGCGAGTGCTCGGCGAGCTGGCGCGCGGCGCCAAGGCAAGCCACTGGATGTGGTTCGTCTTTCCGCAGCTCAAGGGCCTGGGCCGCAGCGCGATCGCGCAGCACTACGGCATCGCATCGATCGACGAAGCGCAGGCGTACTGGCATCACCCGCTGCTCGGGCCGCGGCTCAGGCAATGCGCCGCGCTGGTGCTGGCGGTCGAGGGCAAGAGCGCGCTGCAGATCTTCGGCTCGCCCGACGACCTCAAGTTCTGCTCGTCGATGACGCTGTTCGAGCGGGCGGCTCCCGCCGAAGCGATCTTCGCGCAAGCCATCGCCAAGTACTTCGACGGTCGGCGCGACCAGCGAACACTGGACCTGCTTTAGCTCGCCGTGGAGTCAGGCACCTGCGCGATAAAGGTCGACATGCGCGACACGTCGCGTTCGAACGCGGCCACGGTGACGTCGGAGACGGTGGCGTGCAGCAGCACGGTGCGGGCGACCTCGGCGTTGACGGCAAAGGAGCGCGCCAGCGCGGCACGCGAGTCCGCCGGCATCTCCCGCAGCAGCGCGGTGACCAGCGCATCGAGCGCGACCAGGCTGCCCTTGAGGTCGCAGATCTTCTCGGTGGCGTCCTGCAGGTTCTTCATCGCGGCCCCTGAATGAAAAAACCGCGGACGGGCCGCGGTTTGCTTGCGGGCTCCCGAAGGAGCCATGGGTGTTGCGGTGTCAGCTGACAGCGCGGATGTTCGAAGCTTGCAGGCCCTTCTGGCCCTGCGTCACCTCGAACTCCACACGCTGGGCTTCGGCCAGCGTCTTGAAGCCGCTGCCCTTGATTTCGCTGAAGTGGGCGAAGAGGTCCTTGCCACCGCTGTCGGGTGCAATGAATCCAAAGCCCTTGCCTTCGTTGAACCACTTCACGGTGCCGGTTTCGGTCGTCATATCTATTCCTTTCAAGTGCTGCGCCGGCACATGCCAACGCAGTGCAGAGACGTCAAGAAAAACACCTGATGGAAGATTCGACCGAACTGCCGGCATTCACCGGCGGAGCAGAAGAGACCTACTAAAGACGGTCCTGAACATGCCTACGACGCACATGGTACTCCATCGCCCCGACGCGGCGATCTGTTGGGAGTAGGGCTTCTGCCACGCGCCGGCGTTTTCGAATGCGGGAAAACTCGGTATTCGTCAGATTAGCGTAAGGCGTAACGTCGCCATTCGTGACATGCCGAATGGAGCGTTATGCAGTCCTCCAACCTGACTCGCGCACTTCTCGGGACCCTGGCTGACGCCTACCCCTGCGCGATGAACGTCAAGGCGCTCGCGGGCGAGGTGCGGTGCGAACCGGAAGCCTTGCGCAAGCACCTCTGGCTGCTGCACGACCTGGGCGCCGTGTGCGCGCAGGCGGAGGGCGGCAACTTCGAGTCGGCATCGATCACCGACGCGGGGCTTGCGCTGGTGCGTCGCCATGGCGGCGTGGCCGAGCATCGCTCCCCCCGCGCCATGCCACACTGAGCCCGCCGCAGCTACCACATCTGGCGCTGGATCGCCTCGCGCAGTTCCTGCTCGACCTTCGCCGGATCGGCGGTCGGATGCATCTCGAGGTAGCGCTCGATCGCATCTTGCATCGTGTAGCCGACGCTGATGCGCTGGCCCGCGGCGTACAAGTCGTAGACCGTGTACTTGCTCAGGTCCATGAAGCGCATCTTGGCCATCGGTGGCAGGGCATGGGCGCCCGTGGTCGGTGTGCCTCGAGCATAGTGGATCGCGCCGCCGGCAAGAATGCGGTCGTACACGAAGTGTCGGCTCTCAGCCCGGCAACGGCCGGGCGCCGACACCCTTGAAGAAGGTGTAGCAGAACACGCCGTCCGGGCCGGCCGTGCGGTATAGATCGCGCACGCCTGCGTCGAAACGTTCGGCAGCGATGAGACCGGCGCTCAGCGCGTTCTCGCGCACGCCTTCGATCATGGCGGTGAAGGTCCTGCGCGTGAACCCATCGCTCCACTGCGGCCGGCTCGCGTCGGCGTACACCATGCGCGGCGACACGCGAACGGCCTCGATGCCGGCCTGCACCATCAGCGGGTAAAGCTGCCGGCCGATCAGCGCGTTGCCGCCGGCGCGCCGCTGCAGTTCGACCTGGCATTCGATGGCGGCGCGTGCATCGGGACTACCCGGGTGGAAACAGGCGAGCCCATGATCACCCTCGATGACGGTGATCGTGCCGCCCGGCTTCAGCACGCGCGTGAGGTGCCGCAGCGCGGCCACCGGCTGCGGCAGATGTTCGAGCACGAAGCAGACGAACAGGTGGTCGAAGCACGCGTCGTCGAACGGCAAGGCGAATATGTCGGCTTGCAGGAACTCGACGTTCTCGATGCCCGCCGCGCGAGCGCTGCGCTGCGCCCGCGCCACCGATTCGGCCGCGATATCCACCGAGGTGAAGCGGGCCTGCGGGCTTCGGCGGGCCAGCGTGAGCGTCTGCGCGCCGACGCCGCAGCCGGCCTCCAGCACCCTGCTGCCCGCGGGATACGACGTGTCGGCATGCAACAGGTCCGACAGCGTGCCCGCCTGGTCCTGCAAGCGCCTGTTCTCTCGGGGGTCGTAGCCGTGCACGTAGGGGTGTGTCATGGCACGCAGTGTGGCCGCGGCGCGACCGCGCGTCTTGAACGTGATTGCGCGGGTGCTGCTCGAACGCTCAACGCCGCGCCGGGCCCACGGCGACCTGCCGCCACGCGCCCGGCGTGAAGCCGAAGTGGCGCACGAAAACGCGTGTCAGGTGGCTCTGGTCGGCGAATCCGCTCGCCGCAGCCGCGTCGGCGAGGCTGCGGCCATCGCGGATCAGTCGCCGGGCGCGCTCGGCGCGCTGCTGCAGCAGCCAGGCGTGGGGCGGCAGGCCATGGGTCTTCTCGAAGCGTCGCAGCAGCTGGTACTTGCTCAAGCCCACCATGCGCGCGAGCGCGTCGAGTGACGGCGTGTCGTGGAGGACGTCGGCGAGCCGGTCGCGCACGGCCCGGAGGTCGCCCCCGGCGTCACGGTCCGGCCGCACGGTCGTGTGACGCTCCATCAGCAGGCCGACGATGCGCACGAACGATTCCTCGCAGGCGAGCATGTCGGCGCTGCTCGCGCGGCGCCCAGCCGCCCAGTCGTCGAGGCGCGCGAACAGCTGCTGCAGGGCGCACCTCAGCGCACGGTCGCGAATGACCGGCTGAGTGAGCTGGAGCTCGCAAGCAGTCGACGACGTGCCGCTCTCGCTCATCGACGCGAGCACTTCAGGGTCCAGATAGAGCATGCGCCAGCGGCGCGTCGGTCCACCCAGGGGACGCCCGTCATGCACCTCGCCGGGGTTGCTGGTGATCAGGTCGCCTGCGAACGCATCGACCTGACCGCGGCCGCTGGCCGAGCTTTGCGCGCCGTCTTCCAGCAATCCGACGCCATAGGTCGCGTGCCAGTGGCGGCCATAGTGGCGGGTACTCGCGATGAGGGTGCCGTGCACGCCGGCCCAGGGCGTGGCGAAGACACGGGCGTGATGGTCGGATCGGGCGCTGCTGCTCATCGGAAGATCATCGTGCTGCGCGCGATGATCGCCGAGCCCAAGCCGCGCGTCGAGCCGGCGCCGCCGGTCAAGCGGCGGCGCCGGGCTCGAGCATGTCGATCTGCTTGACGATCGCGTCGTGCACCGCCTCTTCGGCGATCACGGCCACCCCGGGGGAGGTGACAGGCACCGAGCCCGTCAGCTCCCGCTGGAAGTCGGCGCCTCGGGCGACCGTCGCCCGCCACGTGATCTCGCTTGGGCCGACGCTGTATTCGCCGTCGTAGGTGTAGACCTGGCCCGAAGCGGCGTGCTCGTGCGAGCGTTCGTCGAGACGCATGGGCGGCAGCGGCTGCGTCAGCGGATGTTGCCGCGGCGGAACAGGTTGACGATCGCCAGCAGGATCACCGCGCCGAGCAGCGAGACGACCAACCCGCTGATGCTGAAGTCGTTCTGGTTGATCGTGCCGGTGCCGAACATCGG
>CAJPFZ010000252.1 GCA_905339355.1 Burkholderiaceae bacterium | reverse complement strand
CATTGCCTGCACCGCGACCTGGTGTCGCCGCTCGGTCGGCTGCTGGCCGTCAGCGAAGCCACGCTGGCCGCGTTGCGCGGCGACAGCCCGCACCTCACACGCGCGAGTGTCGCGCTGCGCGTGGTGCCGGGCGAATTCGACTTCGGCTGGGTCGGCCTCGTGTCATTGGGCGCACGCGGCCAGAAGGCGCTGCAGGCGACGCTTGGCGTCGATGAACTGCAGGCGCGGCTCGAGGCTGGACGCTGCCTTGCAGGCGGCCCACCACCGCGCCGGCTCGTTGATGCTGGCTGCCGAGTCGCCGGCGCTGAAGGACGCGCTGGGACTGGCGCAGCACCTGCTCGATCGGCTGCGCGCCGGTTGGAATGCCAGCGGCCTGTGGAGCGATCAAACCATCGCCGTGCAGGACGCGGCGGAAGTGCAGGCGATCGAGGAAGAGCTGCTGCTGCGCCTGCGCGGCATCCGGCGTGCGGCGCTGTTGCGCGCGGGCGAACTGCCTGACGATGACGCGCAGCGCTTGAACCTGCTGTGCGACGGCCTCGGCGACGGCGTGAACTGACACGTCACCGATCCTCCACCGCCGCACGACGCGGCGGGGGCGTCGATCAGTCGATCAGTCGATCAGAGCTGGCCTTCGGTGAGCGTGTCGAGCTGGAATCGGCCGCTCTTGTCCACGAGCCACACCTCGGTGAATTTGGTGCCGCCGAGCCGCCTGGGCGCCGGCAGCGGCGAGGCGGCTTGGATCATCTTGCGCACGGTGGCCGTCACGTCGGGCGCATGCGTGGGCACCCGGATCATCAGGATGTCGCGCACCTGGCCGTTCGCGTCGAGGTCGACTTCGAGCACCACGATCGCGTGCACCAGCGGTGGCAGCTTGCCCTTGAAGATCTTGTCGGCGTAGACGCGGTAGATGTGGCGCGCCGCGTCCACCTTGTACGCCTTGGGCGTTTCCGCGCTCGATACCGCGGCCGCTTGCGCGGTTTGTGCCTGGGCCGGCACGGCGGTGGTGAAGGCCAGCGTGGCGAGCAGGCTGCCCGTCAACGCAAGTGAGAAACGGTGAGACGCCATGGCGGCCTCGCGCAGGTGGTGAACGGTGTGCTCACTCTGCCTGCGAAGGCTTCACAGCGGTGGTGAAGAAATCACGCCTTTTCCGGCTCAATTCACTCGACACAAGGTCGACGCATTTCGGTAGCCCATGCGCCGTCCGGGTGCCGCGAAGGTGGGGAAGGGCTCAGCTGCGCCGCACGCGCAGCAGCTCGTCGAGGATCAACAGCGCCGCGCCCACACTGATGGCGCTGTCTGCCACGTTGAAAGACGGGAAGTAAGCGTTTCCATAGTGGAGCTGGATGAAGTCCACCACGTAGCCGTGCAGCAGTCGGTCGATGACGTTGCCGAGTGCGCCGCCGAGGATCAGCGCGAGTGCCCAGCCGAACAAGCGCTGCTCGCCGTGGCGCCTGAGCATCCAGACGATGAACCCGGTGGCGACGAGTCCGAGCCCGATGAAGAACCAGCGCTGCCAGCCCGAGGCGCCCGCGAGGAAGCTGAACGCCGCACCGGTGTTATGCACACGCACGACGTTGAAGAACGAGGTGACGGTGCGGCTGTCGCCGAGCTGGAAGTCCGCGAGGATCAGCGTCTTGGTGAACTGGTCGGCCAGGATGATGATGAAGGCGATGCCGAGCCACGGCCAGATGGCAGCCCCCGATGCGTTGCGCGACCCCATGCTCAGGCGACCCTTCGTGTTTCGCCGGCACCGAAGAGGTTGCTCGTGCAGCGAGCGCAGATCGTCGGATGTGCCGGATCGTGGCCCACGTCGTCGCGCCAGTGCCAGCAGCGGTCGCACTTGCGCGCCGACGACGGCGCCACGCTCACCGCGAGCGAATCGCCCTTCACAAGCGTGGCACGCGAGGTGATCGTGACGAACTTCAGGTCGTCGCCGAGCGTGGAAAGTACCGTGGCATCGGCGTCGCTGGCGGTGATGGTGATCTCCGCCTGCAGCGACGAGCCGAGCTTGCCTTCGGTGCGTACCGCCTCGATGTCCTTGTTGACCGCGTCGCGCACCTGGCGGATGAGCGCCCACTTGCCGAGCAGCGCGGCGTTCTGCCAGGCGCTCACGTCGACATAGGTCTCGGTGAAGATCGAGACAGAGCGGCCCGGCGCGAACACCTTCCACGCCTCTTCGGCGGTGAAGCTCAGGAACGGCGCCATCCAGCGCAGCATCGCGTGCGTGATGTGCCACAGCGCCGTCTGCGCCGAGCGGCGCGCGAGCGACTTCGGCGCGGTTGTGTAGAGCCGGTCCTTCAGGATGTCGAGGTAGAAGGCACCGAGGTCTTCGCTGCAGTAGACCTGCAGCTTGGCGACCACCGGGTGGAATTCGTAGACCTCGTAGTGCGCCAGCACCTCGGCCTGGAACTGCGCCGCGCGCGCCAGCGCGTAGCGGTCGATCTCCAGCATCTCGGCGAGCGGCACGGCGTCGCGGGTGGCGTCGAAATCCGAGGTGTTGGCGAGCATGAAGCGCAGCGTGTTGCGGATGCGCCGGTACGAATCGACAACGCGCGCGAGGATCTTGTCGTCGCCGGCGATGTCGCCCGAGTAGTCGCTGGCCGCCACCCAAAGCCGGATGATCTCGGCGCCCAGCTTGTTGCTGACCTCCTGCGGCTCGATGCCGTTCTTCAGGCTCTTGCTCATCTTGCGGCCCTGGCTGTCGACGGTGAAGCCGTGCGTCAGGAGTTCGCGGTAGGGCGCGCGGCCGTCCATCGCGCAGCAGATCAGCAGCGACGAATGGAACCACCCGCGGTGCTGGTCGTGGCCTTCGAGGTAGAGGTCGGCCTCGGGGCCGCTCTCGTGGCTGCCGCCGGGGTGCGAGCCCCGCGAGCCGAGCACGTGGAAGAAGGTCGAACCCGAGTCGAACCACACGTCGAGGATGTCGTTGCTCTTGGCATAGTGCTCGGCCTCGGCGCCCAGCCACTCGTGCGCCTCCAGCTTGGACCAGGCCTCGATGCCGCCGTGCTCCACCAGGTCGGCTGCGCGCTCGATGTACTCGAGCGTCTTCGGGTGCAACTCGCCGGTTTCCTTGTGCAGGAAGAAGGGCAGCGGGACTCCCCAGTTGCGCTGGCGGCTGATGCACCAGTCGGGACGGTTGGCGATCATGTCGCGCAGCCGCGCGCGGCCGTTCTCGGGATAGAAGCTGGTGGCGTCGATGGCCTTGAGCGCGGTCTGGCGCAGCGTCTCGGTCGCCTTGTTCACGGTGAACACGCCCTCGCCCTCGTCCATGCGGATGAACCACTGCGCCGCGGCGCGGTAGATCACCGGCGACTTGTGGCGCCAGCAGTGCGGGTAGCTGTGCAGCAGCTTCGATGTCGCGAACAGCCGGCCGGCCGAGCGGAAGGTGTCGATGATCGCCGGCGTCGCCTTCCAGATGTTCTGTCCGCCGAACAGCGGCAGCGCCGACTCGTAGCTGCCGTGGCCTTGCACCGGATTGAGGATCTCGTCGACCGCCATGCCGTGCGCGCGGCAGGAGTTGAAGTCGTCCACGCCGTAGGCCGGCGACGAGTGCACGATGCCGGTGCCGTCTTCGGCGGTCGCGTAGTCGGCGAGATACACCGGGCTCAGCCGGTCGTATCCGGCGTCGACATGCGCGAGCGGATGGCGGAAGTTCAGGCCACCGAGCTTCTCGCCCCTGACGGTGGCGAGCACCGTGCCCTGCAGGCCGTAGCGCTCCATGCACTTGTCGACGAGGGCCTGCGCCAGCAACAGGATGCCGCGCTCGGTGTCGACCAGCGAATACTCCAGTTCGGGGTTGAGGTTGAGCGCCTGGTTGGCAGGCAGCGTCCACGCGGTGGTGGTCCAGATGACGGCGAAGGCGTTCTTGGCAAGCGACGTCAGGCCGAAGGCGGCGGCCAGCTTGTCCGGCTCGGCACACAGGAAGCCCACGTCCAGCGTCTGCGAGGTCTTGTCGGCGTATTCGATCTCGAACTCGGCGAGCGACGAGCCGCAGTCGAAACACCAGTACACCGGCTTGAGCCCGCGGTAGACGAAGCCGCGCTCGATGATCCTCTTGAGCGCGCGGATCTCGCCCGCCTCGTTGCCGAAGTCCATCGTGCGGTAGGGATGGTCCCAGTCGCCCAGCACGCCCAGGCGCTTGAAGTCGGCCATCTGCTGGCCGATCTGCTCGGTCGCGTAGGCGCGGCTCTTGGCTTGCACCTCGTCGCGCGGCAGGCCGCGGCCGTAGTTCTTCTCGATCTGGTTCTCGATCGGTAGGCCATGGCAGTCCCAGCCGGGCACGTACAGCGCGTCCATGCCCTTGAGTTGCCGCGCCTTGACGATCATGTCCTTGAGGATCTTGTTGACCGCGTGTCCCATGTGAAGCTGGCCGTTGGCGTAGGGCGGGCCGTCGTGCAGCACGAACTTGGGCGCGTCGCAGCGCGCGTCGCGCAGCTTCTTGTAGATGCCTTTGTCGTCCCACTCCTTGACCCAGCCCGGCTCGCGCTTGGGCAAGTCGCCGCGCATCGGGAACGCCGTGTCGGGCAGGTTCAGCGTCGCGCGGTAGTCGGTCGCTGCAGGGGCGGATGACGCGTTTTTGTCGGTGGACATGCTCATTCTCGAAGGGAGTCGTTTCCCGCCGCGGCGGGGCACCGGTTCAATGGTCCGGCGGTGGATCAGCCCCGTGGTCGGACGCGGGGCGACGCGTGCGGAGAAGGGTCCGCGGCAACGGACGCGTCAAATTCGGTCGCGCGTGGTCTGCCGGCGCGTGGAGGTGTGCCCACGCGGCGTGGTGAAGCGGACGGGATACGATGGCATGGATTCGATTCTACCGGTGCGCCTCCCCCATGCCCTTGCTGCTGCGACTCGCCTGGCCACTGTGCCTCCTCCTGTTGGGTGGCCCGGCGTGGGCGACGGAGGACCCGGGAGCGCAGAAGCAACCCGCCACCCCCAACGCCGAGGCCAAGCCCGAGCCCAAGCCCAAGCCCAAGCCCTTCGAAACCAAGTGGGAGGGCGCGATCGGGCCGGTGTTCTCGTACTCGCCCGAATACACCGGCTCGGAGACACGCAAGCTGTCGGTGGAAGCCGGCTTCTACCTGCGTTACGGCCGTTTCACCGTGAGCAATTCGAGCGGCTTCGTGACCCGCCGCAACAAGGACGACATCTTCCGCGGCCTCGGAGTTGACCTCGTGCGCGACGAGAAGCTGCGTGTGGGCTTGTCGCTGCGACTGGACAACGGCCGGCGCTCGAGCGATGCCAAGAACCTGGCGGGCATCGACGACGTGCGTCGCACGATACGGATTCGCGCGTCCGCGACACGCCAGCTCGACGGCGGTTTCCGGCTGAGCGCGGGCTGGAACACCGACCTGCTTGGCCGCGGTGGCGGCAATCTTCTCGACCTCGGCGTGCGCCACGACCGGCGCTTCAGCCCGCGCACGACCTGGAGCGTCGGCACAGGCCTCGCCTTGGCCGACCGGCGCCATATGCAGAGCTACTTCGGCGTCTCGCCCGAGGAATCAGCTGCGACCGGTTACCGGGTCTACGAACCCGGTGCAGGGCTGCGCGACATCTCCGTCAGCACCAGCTTTCGCACCGAACTCCATCCCCGCTGGCTCGCCCTCGGCAGCGTCTCGGCCAGCCGATTGCTCGGGCCGGCGGCGCGCAGCCCGCTGACGGTCTCGACCACGCAATGGGGCCTGAGCGCGGGCGTCGCCTGGTTGTTCTGAGGCTGCGGGTTGAATCAATGCGGCCGCATGCAGAAGGCCCATTCGGGCGAAATGGATCCGTCCTGCAGGGCCCTCTGACGCGCTCACTCCTTCGCGGACTGCGACTCGAACCACGCTCGCGCATCCGCCTCGTCGCGGGCGATGCCATCCTTCAGCGCGGCCAGGCTCTCGTAGCGCCGCTCGTCGTGCAGCTTGTGCAGCAGCTCCACGCGCACGCAGCGGCCGTAGCCGGCATCGATGCCGAGCGGTTCGGGCCATTCCAGGCAGTGCACTTCGAGCAGCACCCGGCCGGCATCCTCGACCGTCGGCCGCACGCCCAGGCTTGCCACGCCTTGCAGCGAGCGTTCGGCCAGCCCCGACACCTGCACCACGAAGATGCCCAGTGCCGCCGGCTTGCGGTGATGCACCCGCAGGTTGAGCGTGCGAAAACCGAGGTCGCGGCCGAGCTTGCGGCCGTGCACCACATGGCCGCTGATGCTGTAAGGCCGGCCCAGCAGCGTCGCCACACGCGCCATATCGCCTTCGGCGAGCGCCTGGCGCACGGCCGAACTCGACACGCGCAGCCCATGCACCTCGTAGCTCATCATGCGCGCCACGTCGAAGCCCGCGGCAGCGCCGGCTGCGTCGAGCATCGCGTAGTCGCCGGCCCGCTTGGCGCCGAAGCGAAAGTCATCGCCCACCAGCACGTACTTGGCGTGCAGTCCGTCGAGCAGCACGTCCTGGATGAAGGCCTGCGGCGACAGCGAGGCGAGCCTCGAATCGAAGCGCAGCACCACCACCTGGTCGATGCCCACACGCTCCAGCTCGCTCAGCTTGTCGCGCAGTGTCGCGATGCGCGCCGGCGCGAGCTCGGGCTTGCCGGCCAGCATGGCGAAATGGTCGCGAGGATGAGGCTCGAAGGTCAGCACGCAAGCCGGCACGCCTCGGTGCTGCGCCTCGTTGCGCAGCAGGGCGAGCATGGCCTGGTGGCCGCGGTGCACACCGTCGAAGTTGCCGATGGTGAGGGCGCAGGCGGGCGCGATGCCGGGATGATGGAAGCCGCGAAAGACCTGCATGGGCGGGCATTATCCCGCGCGTTGCAGCTGCCGCACGTGCAGTCCTCGCGTGACAGCGGCGACGAGCTGATCGAACTCCACCGGCTTGGCCAGGTAGTCGTCCATGCCGGCGTCGAGGCAGCGTTCGCGGTCGCCCAGCACCGCATTGGCGGTCAGCGCGACGATCGGCAGGTGTGAACCGGCCGGCTCGCTGCGGCGAAAGCGCCGTGTCGCCTCCCAGCCGTCGAGCATCGGCAGCTGGCAGTCCATCAGCACCAGATCGATGTCGCCGGCACGCATGCGTTCGAGCGCCGCCAGGCCGTCTTCGGCGACGCAGACCTCGAGCCCGATGCGCTTGAGCATCGCCGAGGCGACCAGCGCGTTGACCGCGTTGTCGTCGACCACCAGCACCCGGCCGCGCAGCCCCTGCGGCAGCGGCTGCTCGTGCGAGGCGGCAGGCCGCGGGGCGGCCTGTGCCGCGCGGCAAGGCATCGTGAAGACGAAGCTCGCGCCGCGGCCTCCAGGCGGTTCGCAGATGACGTCGCCGCCCATGGCACGCGCCAGGCGGCGTGAGATCGTGAGGCCGAGGCCGGTGCCCACGCGTGCGGCCGCGACAGCGTCGGGTCCCTGTTCGAACGCGTCGAAGATGCGGTCGAGCATGTCGGGCGCCACGCCTTCGCCGCTGTCGCGGACGCACAAGCGCAGCATCGCGCCGTCGCGCGCGACGTCGACCAGGACCTTGCCGTGGGCGGTGAACTTGATGGCGTTTCCAACGAGGTTGTGCAGGACCTGCTTGACGCGCGATGCGTCGCCCACCAGCCACTCGGGCACATCGGACGCGATCCTCAGCTCGAAGCGCAGCCCCTTGTCCTCGGCCACCGCCTGCAAAAGCCCCGTGACCTCACGCACCGTGTCGGCAAGCGCAAACGGACGTTCCTCCAGCGACAGCTTGCCGAACTCGATGCGCGACAGGTCCAGCAGGTCGCCGATCACCGACTGCAGGTGGCGCGACGAGCCCTGGATGATGTCGAGCTGGGCGCGCTGCTCGTCGTTGAGCGGCGAGCGCTGCAGCATCTGCGTCATGCCCAGGATGCCGTTGAGCGGCGTGCGCATTTCATGGCTGACGGTCGCGAGAAAGCGGCTCTTGGCCGCGCTCGCGTGCTGCGACAGCAGCATCGCGTGCTGGCGCTGCTCGGCGATCCAGGCGTTCTCGAAGCGCAGCCGCAGCATTTCGATGACCCGCCGCTCGCTGCGCCGCGCCTCGAAGCTCATCATCGCGAGGTAGATCGCAATGCCCAGGCTCGCGAACCAGCCTTCCGCCGTGCCGCGCATCGCCTGGTGGGTGGCGGTCGGCAGCAGCAGGCACAACAGGAACAGCACGCAGCCGCGGGCGTCGCTTGCGTAGCTGAACACCCCGACGCCCGCGATGCCGATCATCGATGCGAACATCACTGCGCGCAGGCCGGGAGCCTCGACCGGCATGAACAGCACACCCATCGCGCCCCAGACCAGCGCGTCCATGACCAGCAGGACTAGCGAGCGGCGCTGCCATGAGCCGACCGCGTCGCCGGCTGCTCGAGCCCGCCGGAAGCGGTGGGTGTCGAGCACGCGCGGTACGCCGACCGCGAGTTTCGCCATGAGCCAGCCGAGCAGCAGTTCTGGCGGCCGGTAGGGCCACATGATCACCACCACGAGCAGGGCGAACGCCATGCCGGCGAGCACCGGTGTCGGCGTGAGCGCATAGACCATCGCGACGCGCTCGTCGGTGATCTGGCGCGCGATGCGCGTACGCTGCTCGGCCGGCGCGGCCCCCACGCCGGGCGGGTCGACCGGCGGCGCTGCCGGGCGGTGTGGCTCCCTCAATCGTTGCTCCGCGGCATGTGCTGCCCTGCGAGAGGCGCCGCCCCTCATGGCGCAGCGCGGCGTGCGGCTCTCGATGAATCCCCCCGGCATCGACGGTATCACCGCCGCAGCGGACTGTGGCGCGCCGACGATGCCGCGGTGTGGCGGACCTCACGCCGGGCCGAGGATCGCTTCGGGCCCGTCCAGCCAGCGCCACCCGCCCGGCGCCAGGTCGGCCGGCAGCGTCAGCTCGCCGAAGCCGCTGCGGTGCAGGCGTTCGACGCGGTTGCTCACTGCGGCCAGCATGCGCTTGACTTGGTGGTACTTGCCGTCGGTGAGCGTGAGCCGCAGGCCGTGCAGGCCGTCGGGCCGCTCGCCGGTGGGCTCGGCCGCTGCGGCCTTCACGGTGGCCGGGTCGTCGACCAGCTTCACGCCTTCGAGCAGACGGCGCACCTGCTCCTCGTCCAGCGGATGCTTGCAGCCCACCTCGTAGACCTTGCGCACGTGGCGCTTGGGCGAGGTGAGGCGGTGGATCAGCGCACCGTCGTCGGTGAAGAGCAGCAACCCGGTGGTGTCTTCATCGAGGCGGCCGACGGTCTGCACCTCGCGAATCCGCAGCGGCGGCGGCAGCAGGCTGTAGACGCTCGGATGGTGCTTGGGCTTTTGCGAGCATTCATGGCCCGCCGGCTTGTTCATCACCAGCAGCGCCTTCTCGTGGTACGGCCAGGCCTGGCCGCGCACCGAAAAGATCAATCCCTCGGGCTGCACGTCTTCGAACGGATCGTCGACCACCTTGCCGCCGATGGTCACGTGGCCGCAGGCGATGAGGCCTTCGCACTCGCGCCGCGCGCCGAAGCCTTGGGAGAAGAGGAGTTGCGCGAGTTTCAACGAGTTGATGCTCCGATGATGTGCATCACTCAGTAGTGCAGCTCCAGGAACACGACGTGGTTCTCTGCCGCCGGCCACGCCTTGCCCACGATGCGTTCGCCGTTGAACTCGCCGGCGACGGACCGGTTCGGGGCGTCGAGCACCTTGAGCTTGGCCACCGAGACGCCGGCCACGCCGGGCGGGATGCCGCCCGGCGGCGACTTGCCGTCGAGGCTGATCTGGTCGCGTGGAATGCCGAAGTAGCCGCGCGGGCGGGTCAGCGTCACGATCGCCTTGGCGTCGCGGTCGGCGTCGGCGATGCGCTCGGCCCGAAGGTGAACGACGTTCGACGAGCGCGGGAAGGCCGATCGGTAGACATGCGTCGTGGCGTAGCCGGGCGCGCTGATCACGAACTCGTAGGTGGTCTTGCCGTCTGCCGTGAACGGGCCCCACAGCCCATCCGCGCCGGTGGTCTTGCGGTGCACCGGTGTGCCGATGCGCTCGCCCGTGTCGGGGTTGGTCGCGTACACCTCGACGGTGGCCAGCGCCAGCGCCAGGTTGTTGGCGAAGTTGCCGCGGCCGGGCTCGTTGTTCAGGCCGAGGCCCGACAGCTTGCCGTTGAGCACGACACGCGGCTCGGGCGTGATCGTGATGGTGGCCGGCGCACGGCCGGTGATGAAGCGGTAGGCCGCGGAGAAGGCCTGCGGGCTGAACGACGTCTCGCGGTGGTCGATGCCGGGGATCACCACGTTGTCGGCGCCCTTCAGCGCCGGGCCGTCGAAGCCCACGTTGGTCGGCGTGCCCTTGGCGCCGATCCACACGCCGTCGGGCTGCGCGAATTTGTCGTTGTTGTCGGAGCGGATGGTCATCCACCGCACGCCCGGCGTGACCTCGTGCCCCTCGCTGCCCTTGGGCGCGTTGAGCGCGCGCAGGAAAGGGCCGGTGCCGTTGAACTCGTTGCCCGGGTTGCGCTTGGGATCGGCCCACACGCCGTGGTTGGGCGTGCCGCCGAGGATGGCGTGCGAGACGGTCTTGCTGCCGCCGCCGTTGGCGATGTAGTTGCGTATCGCGTTGCCGCCGCGCGAGTTGCCGAACAGCACGACACGGGCGGCGCCGGTGGCTTTGCGCACGCGCTCGACCTCGGCCGCGAGGAACTGCATGTGCTCGGCTGTCGAGGTGCGGCCGTCCTGCGGCTTGCTGTCGTCGTCGCGTGCCAGGGGATAGGGCAGGTCGATCGCGTGCAGGCGCTCACGCGGCCAGCCGTTGCTCTCGAAGCGCCAGATCGTCGTCGTCCACAACGCCGCGGTGTCGCCGTTGCCATGCACGAAGACGATCGGCGGCGTGGCGTCGGGGGCCGGCGGCGGCGCAGCGCGCCACAGACTGCAGGCCGACAGCAGCGCCGACGCGCCGATCGCCAGCAGCATGCCGCGGCGCGAGAGTGATTGCAGCATCGGTTGTCTCCTTCTTCTGGTGTTGTAACGCCCTCGTTCAGGCCAATGCGGGCGCGAGGTCGCGTGCACAGGGCAGCGTCGGCAGGCCGGGCCCGTGGAGGCGCTCGGCCGCCCAGACCGCGCGCAGCACCGCCAGCGCCGTGGCTTCGGCGGCCATCGTGCCGAGCAGCGTGAGGTTGGCCTCGCGTGCGCTGCGCCCGGTCGCAAGAGCGAAGATCGTGTCGCCGTCGGAAGTGGTGTGAACCGGGTTGATGCAGCGCGCGAGGCCGTCGTGCGCCATCTGCGCGAGCTTGTTGGCCTGCGCCTTGGTCAGCACCGCGTCGGTGCCGATGACGCCGAGCGTGGTGGAGGCTGCGGGCTCGGGCTGCGCGGTGGTGTCGCCGCGCAGCATCGCCTGCGCCGCGTTGACCATGCGCCGGCCGTCGGCGCTGCGCGCGCCCGCGACCACGCGCCCGCTCGCGGGATCGATGATGTCGCCGATCGCGTTGACGGCGACGATCGCGCCGACCGTGATGCCGCCCACCGTGATCGACGCGCTGCCGATGCCGCCTTTCATCGCGCGCTCGATGCCGAACATCTTGCCGACCACCGCGCCGGCGCCGGCGCCGACGTTGCCTTCGGCGGGCGTGGCCGCGCTTGCCGCGTCGCAGGCCGCATGGCCGGCGGCGGCGTCGGGGCGGATGCGTGGGTCGCCGGTGAACAGGTCGAACAGGATGGCGGCCGGCACGATGGGCACACGCACGCTGCCGATCAGCACGCCGATGCCGCGCTCCTCGAGCCAGCGCATCACGCCGCCGGCGGCATCGAGGCCAAAGGCGCTGCCGCCGGCCAGCAGCACGGCATGCACTTTCTCGACCGTGTTCAGCGGCGACAGCAGCTCGGTCTCGCGCGTGCCCGGCGCGGCGCCGCGCACGTCGACGCCGGCCACGGCGCCTTCAGGCGCCAGGACGACGGTGCAGCCGGTCGGCCGGCGCGAATCGGTGAAGTGGCCGCACAGCAGCCCGGCGACGGAGGTGATCGAGCCCTGGCTCATCACCCGATTATGAACACGACCGTCGCGTCGGCGCAGGCGTGTTCGTTCAAGCGAACACGCCTGCCGTGTCTTCCATGCGTGCCGCCACCTCGCCGAGCTGATGCATCGTGTCGCCGAAGGCCATCTCCATCACCGTGAGCCGCTTGAAGTAGTGGCTGCCGACGTACTCGTCGGTGACGCCGATGCCGCCGTGCAGCTGCACGCACTGCTGGCCGACGAAGCGCATCGAGTTGCCGAGCTGCAGCTTGGCCTGCGCGAGCGCGCGGCGCCGCGCCGCAGGTTCGTCGTTGAGCTTGAGGCTCGCGAAGTAGCTCATCGAGCGGCCGAGTTCCAGCTGCATCTTCACGTCGGCGATGCGGTGGCGCAGCGCCTGGAAGGTCGCGATCGGCACGCCGAACTGCTTGCGCGTGTTCATGTACTCGACGGTCAGCGCCACCAGCTTGTCCATCGCGCCGACACCTTCGGCGCAGAGTGCCGCGATGCCGATGTCGACCGCGTGCTCCAGCGCGGCGAAGCCCTGGCCGGCTTGCGCGATCACGCTGGCCGGCGAGTTGTCGAGAGTCACCTCGGCGGCACGCGCACCGTCCTGCGTCGGGTAGCCGCGGGTCGTGACGCCGCTTGCGTTGCGCTCGACGAGGAACAGCGCAATGCCCGCCGGGTCGTCGGCGGCGCCGGAGACACGCGCGGGGACGATGAAGGCATCCGCCTGGTCGCCCACCGGCACGATGCTCTTCGCGCCGCTGAGCGTCCATGCCGCACCGTTCTTCTTCGCGGTGGTGGTCACGTGATTCAGGCGGTAGCGCGCTGCGCGTTCCTGATGCGCAAGCACGACCAGCGCCTCGCCCGATGCGATCTTCGGCAGCCAGGCCGATTGCAGTGCCTCGGGTGCGTGCCCGGCGATCGTCGCGCCGGCGATCAATGCGCCTTGCGCAAACGGCTCCATCACGAGGCCGCGGCCGAGTTCTTCCATGACCACCATCGCGTCGACCGGGCCGAAGCCCATGCCGCCGTGCGCTTCGGGCACATAGAGCCCCGTGAGCCCGAGATCGGCCAGCGCGCGCCAGGTGTCGCGCGAGAAGCCACCGGCGCGCACGATGCTGCGGCGGCGCTCGAAGTCATAGGCCTTGTCGACCCACTTGCGAACTGAGTCGCGCAGCATGTCCTGGTCGTCCGTGAAATCGAAGTCCATTGAAGTCCCCTTGGTTCCGTTCGAATGGCTCAGCCGAGCACCACTTGCGACACGATGTTGCGCTGGACCTCGTTCGACCCGCCATAGATCGTCGTCTTGCGCATGTTGAAGTAGGTCGATGCGAGCGGTGCGCAATGAGCGGCGCCCACGTGGTCGCCTTGCCAGCCGGCCTCCATCGCCTCGTGGATGAAGGGCAGGCTGTACGGGCCCGCGGCCTGCATCATCAGTTCGCTGTAGCGCTGCTGGATCTCGCTGCCGCGGATCTTCAAGAGGCCCGCCACGTCAAGCGACTGCTTGCCGCTCTTCTCGGCCGAGATCACGCGCAGAACCATCATCTCCAGCGCCACGATGTCGACCTCCAGCTTCGCGATCTCGTCGCGGAAGCGCCGGTCGTCGTAGACGTTCTCGGCTTTGGCGATGCGCTTGAGCCGCTCCAGTTCGCGCTTGGCGCGGTTCACGTCCGCGATGTTGGTGCGCTCGTGCGCCAGCAGGTACTTGGCGTAGGTCCAGCCCTTGTTCTCTTCGCCCACGAGGTTGTCCACCGGCACCTCGACGTCGTCGAAGAACACCTCGTTGACCTCGTGCTCGCCGTCCAGCGTGATGACCGGGCGCACCGTGATGCCGGGGCTCTTCATGTCGATCAGCAGGAAGCTGATGCCGGTCTGCGGCTTGCCTTCGTTGCTGGTGCGCACGAGGCAGAAGATCCAGTCGCCGTACTGACCAAGGGTGGTCCAGGCCTTCTGGCCATTGACGATGTAGTAGTCGCCGCGGCGCTCGGCGCGTGTCTTGACCGACGCGAGGTCCGAGCCGGAGCCCGGTTCGCTGTAGCCCTGGCTCCACCACACCTCGCCGCTCATGATGCCGGGCAGGTGGCGCTTTTGCTGCTCGGGGGACCCGAAGGCCATGATCACGGGCGCCACCATCACGGGCCCGAAGGGCACCACGCGCGGCGCGCCGGCGAGTGCGCATTCTTCCTCGAAGAGGTGGCGCTGGATCACGTTCCAGCCGGGGCCGCCGAACTCCTTGGGCCAGGCCCAGCCGTGCCAGCCCTTCTTGCCGAGGATCTTGGCCCAGCGCTGCAGATCGTCCTTCGACAGGCGCAGCGCGTTGTGCACCTTGTGGCTGATGTCCTTCGGCAGGTTTTCCGCGACCCAGGCGCGTATCTCTGCACGGAACGCCAGTTCCTCGGGGGTGAAGTTCAGGTCCATCGCTTGTCTCCTCGCGTGCCTGGAAGCGGCACGACGTCACCCGCCCTTTTTAGCACGATCGTGCTTTTGATCACTGTCCCTGTCGTGACAAGCGGTGGCTATTGGGCAGAAGCACTCGGGCGCGCAACCGCCCACTGCGCCGTGCCACCGGACACCCGACGGCACGGCGGGAGTCGCATGGCATCACTTCGCTGCGAGGCCGAGCCGCTCGATCAGCGCCTTGTCCTTGGCAAACGTGTCGATCGCCCACTGGCGGTATTCGTCGCCGGTGCGATACCAGGCGTCCTGGTTCAACTGATCGAGCAAGGCGATGTGCCTGGGATCGTCCATCGCCTTCTTGAAGGCGTCGTGCAGCGTCTTGATGACGGCGGGGTCCATGCCCTTGGGGCCGACCAGTCCGTAGGGCGAACTGGAGACGACGTTGTAGCCGAGGTCCTTGGCGGTGGGGACCTCGGGCCAGCGCTTGGTGCGCTTCTCGCCGAAGGTCACCAAGAGGCGCATCTGGCCGCTGTCGACGAACTTGTCCCAGCCGGTCGCGTCGCTTTGCGCCATCACGTGGCCGCCGAGCAGTGCCTGCTGCAGGTCGGCATTGCCCTTGAAGGGCACGTGCGTGAGCTGCACCTTGGCGTTGGTGCTCACCTCTTCCATCAGCAGGTGCGGCGAGGAGCCGACGCCGGTGGAGCCGTAGTTGATCTGGCCGGGCTGCTTGCGCGCGGCCTCGATGTACTCGTTGAAGGTCTTGTAGGGCGAGTCGGCGCGCACGGTGAGGCCGAAGGTGTAGCCCGACACCCCGATGATGAAGCTGAAGGCGTTGATCGGGTTCCACGGCACCTTCTGCATGTGCGGCACACGCAGCAGGCCCATCGGGAACTGCGAGATCGTGTAGCCGTCCGGCTTGGCCGTCAGCGCCATCGTGCCGGGGCCGAGCGTGCCGCCGCCGCCGGGCTTGTTCTCGACGACGATCTGCTGCCCGAGGTCCTTGGAGGCGATCTCGGCGAGCGTGCGCAGGTGGCGGTCGGTCGAGCCGCCGGCCGGCCACGGCACGATCAGGGTGATCGGCTTGCTCGGATAGGCCTGGGACCAGGCGCTGCCGGCGGGCGCGCTGAGCGCGGCAGCGATGCCGGCGAGCAGCACCGCACGACGGGAAGGGAATCCGTTCATCAGCTGTCTCCTTCTGGCAATGGATGCTTGCCGCTCCGCAGTGCAGAGCATGGGCCTGCGAACGGACCATGCTAGCTGACGGTGCAGCGCTCCCATCGTCGCCAAGGCGACAGCGCATCTGCTCCCCCGAGGTCCCGCCGCTCGCGTCAGGGGAGGGCGGCGAGCACGGCGCCCCACAGCGGCGCGAGGCGCAGGCGGGTGGTGCCGCTGGTGGACTCGATGGGCGCATTGCCGTTCAAGCGATCGGCCCAGCCGGCAGGCGCTGCGAAGGGAATGGACACCTCCTGCACTTCGTCGCTTCGGTTGATCGCGACCAATGCGGCATCGGCGCCATTGCCGCGCAGATGCACGAGCACCTGGCGCGTGTCGTCGCACAGCAAGGTCTCGACGCCACCGGTGCGAAGGGCCGGCAGTGCGTGACGCAGCGCAATCAGGCGCTGGTAGGCGGCGTGCAGGCCGGCGTCGAAGGCCACCGGCTGCGGCTCGGCTCGCGGCGTGCCGTCGGGGCCCATCGCTTCGTCGTCATACACGAGTTCCGGCCACAGCATCGGCTTGCGGCAACAGGGATCGTTCGCGCCCCACACGCCGGCCTCGTCGCCGTAGAAGATCACGGGCGCGCCGAGGTAGGTCATCTGGAACAGCGCGAACAGCAGGTGCAGCCGGCGCTCGTGGGCGTTCGGCCGGCGCGTGTCGAACAGCGGCGCGCGCGAGTCGCGCGGGTGGTAGGTCTCGTCGAAGGCGCGGAAGTCGAGCCGGTCGCGGTTGACCGGGTGCGACGCAAGGCGCGCTGTGTCGTGGCTGCCGAACAAGTTTTGCATCACCGGCGCCACGCAGGCCGGATAGGCCTCGCGCAATTCGCGCAGCAGCGCGTCGAAACGCGACGCGGCGATGCGCGTGGTGTCGCGAAAGAAGAACTCGTCGCAGGCGAAGGCGAAGTTGTAGTTCATCACCGCGTCGAACTCGTCCCCCGCGAGGTAGGGCACGTTGAAGGCGACGTCGCGGATGTTCTCGGCCACCAGATAGGCCTCGGGGTTGATCGACTTGACCAGCGCGCGCCAGTCCTTCCAGAAGCCGTGCGGAACCCAGGGCGCCACGTCGAGGCGCCAGCCGTCGATGCCCTGCCGGGTGTTGCCGCGCGGCGCCATCCAGCGCCGGGTGGCGGCATAGATGTACTCGCGCGGGCCGGGCGCGAGGTGGTTGCCCTCCTTGCGCAGTTCGGGCAAGGTGTCGTAGCCGCGCCAGGCTTCGTAGATGAAAGGCTTGCCGGCGGCGTCGTCGCGCCACTGGTGCACGGTGAACCAATCGGCAAAACGCGAGGCCTGCTGGTTCTTCACCACGTCCTGGAACGCCCAGTGGCTGACGCCCACATGGTTGAACACGCCGTCGAAGATGATGCGCATGCCCGCCGCGTGTGCCTCGTCGATCAGCTTGAGCATCAGCAGGTCGGCGGCGGTCCAGGCCCAGCTGTCGGGGTCGCCGGGATCTTCGCTCGCCATCAGCGCGCGGTCGCCGGCCGGGTCGGGTCCGAAGTGCGGATCGATGTGGTGCAGCGAGGCGCCGTCGTACTTGTGGTGCGAGGGCGCGTCGAACACCGGGTTCAGGTACAGCGCGTTGATGCCCAGGGCCTTGAGATAGGGCAGTCGCTCGATGATGCCGGCGATGTCGCCGCCATAGCGCCGGTCGTGGAGGTTCATCCACTTGTCCTGGCCGTTGGCGACTTCCCAGGGCTGCATCGCATACCAGTCGGCAGTCCAGCGGCTCAGGTGCCACTCGTCGCCTTCGCGGCCGCCCAGCCGCCCGCCCTTCAGGCTCTCGACGGTCGGGTCGTTGTGCGGGTCGCCGTTGGCGAAACGTTCAGGAAGGATCTGGTACCAGACGGCGTGGGCCGCCCACGCGGGAACGAAAGACATCGGAGAACTCATCGGAAATGCAGGCGAAGCCGCGCATGCTAGCGAGCATTTCCCGGGCGTGGGGAAGTAGTTGACGTAGTGTCAGCAACGACGCATCGAGCAACTGAAACGGGGCTTGTTCAGCGCCGTTCCAGGGTCATCTGGTCGTTCTCGCGCTTCATCTGGAAGCGCGTGAGGAAGCTGTTGCCGAGCAGGATGTTGTTCATCGGCATCGGCCCGACCATCGCCTCGACGTTGTAGACCTGCACGTCGCCGATGCGCACCACGTCGAGCGAGACGATGTAGATCGGAATCTGCCCGTTGGCGGTGTTGGCGTAGCCGCGCTGGCCGTTCTTGTATTTGAGCCCGATGTGCTCGGCGTCGGCCTGGCTCATCGCGACGACGGTGGCGCCGGTGTCGACCATGAATCGAACGGCACGGCCGTTGATGCTGCCGCTGGTCACGAAATGCCCGCCAGGGCCGGCCGTCAGCACGATCTTCGAGCCGGTGCCCTCGCTGGCGGCGCCGCCCAGGTTGACCGGTGCGCCGCCGATCTGCAGCGGCACGCGCTTGCCGCCCATCTCGACGACCGCCTCGCTGGCCGTCACGCTGACCACCCTCACGTTCTGGTAGCTGCTGCCCGCGGCCACCGTGCGCGGCGTGCCGTTGATGATCAGGAGCGCCTTGTCGCCCA
>CAJPFZ010000251.1 GCA_905339355.1 Burkholderiaceae bacterium | reverse complement strand
CGACTGATAGACCGGCCAATCGATGGCGCAACCCGACAGGCCAACGAGCGCGCAGAGAATCAGCCCCTTGAGGAAAGTGCGTTGCATTGGCATAGGGGCATGATTGTACTCAAATCGGCCGCCAATTGATTGCGCGGCGAGGAAATCAGAATCAGGACGTTCGGCCATGGAATAGATTCGTGTTTTCTCCGTCTAATCAACAATCGGCAATAACTGTTTTGTATGCCTGAATATTAGCTCCTGCTGAAATTGGGACGGCTTATTTTTCAATCAGAACCAATGAGTTGTCCTGTTACATCGAACAGGTTAGAGTCCCGTCACGTGCCGCAATGGCGGACGAACACACAGACCAAAGGAGTCATACGGATGGATGCATTGCGCAGAACACTGCTGAAAGGGGCGGGTGCCACCGGGGCGATCGCGGCGGCCATGGCGGCCGGCGTGCTCAAGCCTTCCCAAGTGCTGGCCGCCGATATCAACCGCGCCGCCTTCGAGGCGAAGGACATTGCCGGTGCCCTCAAGGCAGCTGGCGCCGCCAACGTTGCCGACAGCACGGCGATTGCCATCAAGGCGCCGGACATCGCCGAAAACGGCGCCGTCGTGCCGATCGAAGTCAGCAGCAGCCTTCCCAATACCGTTTCCCTCTCGGTTCTGGTCGACAAGAACCCCTTCCCGCTCACCTCGTCCTTCGAATTCACCAACGGCGCCGTGCCCGAAATGTCCCTGCGCGTGAAGATGGGGCAAACCTCCCTGGTCGAGGCCCTGGCCAAGACCGCGGACGGCAAGCATTTCATCGCCAAGAAGGAAGTCAAGGTCACCGTCGGCGGCTGCGGCGGCTGAGCGAAACAACGAATTACGGAGAAAGAGACATGGCAGATCCAATGAAAATCCGCGCCCAGATGAAGGGCGACGTCGCGGACATCCGCGTCCTCATGAGCCACGCGATGGAGACCGGCCAGCGCAAGGACAGCGCCGGCAACACCGTGCCGGCCCATTTCATCCAGTCGATCACGGTCGACGTCGGCGGCAAGCGCGTGCTGCAGGGCCAGACCGGCCCGGCCGTCTCGCGCAACCCGGTGTTCGGCTTCAAGGTCAAGGGCGCCAAGGCCGGCGACAAGGTCGTCATCAACTGGGTGGACAACAAGGGCGACAAGCGCACCGACGAAGCGACGATCAGCTGAAAAGAATAACCGGGGCGGCGACGACCGCCCCGGACGGCAACACCGCATCACCGACGAGGAGGAACCACATGAAGCAGCGCATGAGCACGCTCCTGGCCGTTGCAGCGTTCACTGCCGCATTCGCCGCGCACGCCCAGCAGCCCGCAAAGAAAGCCGCCCCGCCGGCGAAGGCCGCCGCCCCCGCCAAGAGCGCCATCACCCAGGAATTCGAGAAGTTCCGCGAGGTGCTGGAAGAAGACAACCCGGCCGAGCTGTTCGAAGCCAAGGGCGAAGACATCTGGAAGAACAAGAAGGGGCCGAACGGCGCCTCGATGGCGCAATGCGACCTCGGCCTCGGCGCCGGCGTCGTCAAGGGCGCCTACGTGCAGATGCCGCGCTGGTTCGCCGACGTCGGCCAGGTCATGGACGCCGAGCGGCGCGTCGTGCATTGCATGGTGAAGTACCTCGGCTACAGCGAAGCGGACATCCGCAAGCAGCCCTTCAGCAACGTCAACAAGACGCCGGACCACGTCTCGGTGATCACCTACGTCGCCGCCCAGTCGCGCAACATGAAGATCGCCGCGCCGCAGAAGCATCCGAAGGAGAAGGAGGCCTATCACATCGGCCAGGAGATCTTCGCCTACCGCGCCGGCCCCTATGATTTCTCCTGCGCCACCTGCCACGGCGAGGACGGCAAGCGCATCCGCACACAGGATCTGCCCAACCTGAGAAAGCCCGACCAGGCCATCCGCGCCTACCAGGGCTGGCCGGGCTACCGCATGACCGGCGGCTTCATGCTCACCCAGCAGTGGCGCATGAACGACTGCTTCCGCCAGCAGCGCTTCCCCGAGCCGAGCTACCTGTCGGATTCCATCACCGCCCTGCTCGCCTACATGACCGTCACCGCCAACGGCCAGGTCTACAAGGGCCCGGGCATCAAGCGCTAAGAGGACAGGAGATGAACGCCATGAACATGAAAGCCATCGCCGGCATCGCCGCCGCCCTCGCCTGCAGTGCCGTGTACGCCGACGAGATCCGCAACTACCGCGCCGAAGCCGTCGCCATGCTGAAACGCGACTTCAAGACCAAGGGCATCGCCACGGCGGACCGCGTGCACGAGGACGGCCTGCAGGCCGTCTGCAACCGCAGCGGCGACAACCCGCCCAAGGACGTCGCGGCGCGGCTGGAGAAGGATCAACTGGAATCCATCAAGTATCCGGCCGACGGCAAGCTGATGGGCGACTGGAAGGCCGGCGAGAAGCTGGCGCAGAGCGGCCGCGGCATGACCTGGTCGGACAAGGCCGGCGTGCCCGGCGGCGGCAATTGCTACAACTGCCACCGGATCGCGCCGACCGAGACCTCCTTCGGCACGCTCGGCACGAGTCTCTACCAGTTCGGCAAGACGCGCGGCAGCGGCCCCGACATGCAGAAATATGTCTACGGCAAGATCTACAACGCCAAGGCCTTCAACCTCTGCTCGGCGATGCCGCGTTTCGGCCACGCCGGCGCGCTCACCGAGCAGCAGATCAAGGACCTCGTCGCCCTGCTGCTCGATCCACAGTCGCCCGTAAACAACAAATAACGAGCAGCCATCAAGCTGACCGAGGCTTGGCGCTGCCAAGCCTTTTTTTTAAGGACCCCGACATGTCCATGAACCGCAGAGAGTTCCTGCAGATCCTTGCCGCCGCCTCGGCGGCCGGCTTCGCCCTCGACAGCCGTCAACTGCTCGCTGCCCAGGGCGGTGAAAAACTCTACGACCTGCCGCGCTTCGGCAACGTGCATCTCCTGCACTTCACCGACTGCCACGCGCAGCTGCTGCCGATCTACTTCCGCGAGCCGAACGTCAACCTCGGCGTGGCCGGAGCACGGGGCAAGGCACCGCATCTCGTCGGCGAACACCTGCTGAAGGGCTTCAACATCCGGCCGAAGAGCATCGAGGCGCATGCCTTCACCTACCTCGATTTCGCCGAGGCGGCGAAAACCTACGGCAAGGTCGGCGGCTTCGCCCACCTCGCCACGCTGGTGAAGCGCCTGCGCGCCTCGCGCCCCGGCGCCCTGCTGCTCGACGGCGGCGATACCTGGCAGGGCTCGGCCACGGCCCTG
>CAJPFZ010000250.1 GCA_905339355.1 Burkholderiaceae bacterium | reverse complement strand
TCGGCGGTGAGGCCCATGCCGTAGGCGATGCCGACGTTCTCGTCCTTGGCGAACACCTCGGGGTTGAACGAAGGCTTGTTGCCGCCCATCGGCACCAGGCTCATCGACTCGGCGCCGCCGGCGATGAGCACATCGGCCTCGCCGACGCGGATGCGGTCGGCGGCCATCTGGATCGCCGTCACGCCGGACGCGCAGAAGCGGTTCACCGTGACGCCGCCCACCGGGTGCGGGAACGCCAGCGCGACCGCGATGCGCGCCATGTTCATGCCCTGCTCGCCCTCGGGGAAGGAGCAGCCGATGATGGCGTCTTCGATGGCCTTCGAGTCGAGCGACGGGACTTGCGTCATCGCGCTTCGGATCGCGGCGACGAGCAGGTCATCGGGCCGTGTGTTCTTGAAATAGCCCCGCCCCGAGCGCCCGATCGGCGTGCGGGTGGCGGCAACGATGTAGGCGTCTTGAACTTGCTTGCTCATTTGTGTGCTCCGATCAGTTCCGCACCGGCTTGCCGGTCTGCAGCATGCCCATGATGCGTTCCTGGGTCTTGGGATGGTCCAGCAGCGCGCAGAAGTGCTTGCGCTCGAGCGCCATCAGGTATTCCTCGGTCACTTGCGAGCCGGCGTCCACGTCGCCACCGGTCACCACGTCGGCGATCAGCGAGCTGATGTGGAAGTCGTGCTGGCTGATGAAGCCGCCGTCGCGCATGTTGGCGAGCTGGCCCTGGATCGTCGCCTTGGCGTTGCGGCCGGCCACCGCGAACGTGCGCTTCAGCGGCGGGCGGTAGCCGGCGTCGAACATCGCTCGGGCCTCGGTGAGCGCCACGTGCAGCAGCTCGTCCTTGTTCGGCACGATGGTGTCGGTGTCGAGCAGATAGCCGAGCTTGCGCGACTCGATCGCGCTGGTGCCCACCTTCGCCATCGCGGCGTTGGTGAAGCCGTCCTTCAGGAACTGGAAGATGTCCGCATTCGCGTTGCCCGCCGCGGCCATCTCGGCCGCGCGGCGCGCGATGTAGGCGAGGCCGCCGCCGCCCGGGATCAGGCCGACGCCCACTTCCACCAGGCCGACGTAGCTTTCCATCGCCGCGACGCGCTTGGCCGAATGCACCGCCAGCTCGCAGCCGCCGCCCAGCGCAATGCCGCGGATGGCCGAGATCACCGGCACCTGCGCATAGCGGATGCGCAGCATGGCGTCCTGCAGCTTCTTCTCTTCCGGCGCAATGCCCTTGCCGCCGCTCTTCATGAACACCGGCATCAGGGCCTCGAGGTTGGCGCCTGCGGAGAACACGTCGTCCGGCGACCAGATCACCAGGCCCTTGTACTTGGCCTCGGCGATCTCGACCGCCTTCAGCAGGCCTTCGGTCACCGTCGGGCTGATCAGGTGCAGCTTGGCGGTGATGCTCGCGATGACGACCTCGTCGTCGAGCGTCCACACCCGCACCTCGTCGTTCTTGAACAACTCGGTGCCGGCCTTCAGCGCCGCCACCGAGCCGTCTCCGGCCAGGCTTTCGCGGAAATGCTGGCGCTGGTAGACCGGCAGCGCGCTGCGCGGCACGTACTTGTTCTGCGACGGGCTCCACGAGCCTTCTGGCGTGTGCACACCTTCGCGGCCGTCGAACACCCAGGCCGGCAGCGGTGCCTTGCTCAGAGCCTTGCCGGCGTCGATGTCGGCCTTGACCCACTCGGCGACCTGCTTCCAGCCGGCTTCCTGCCACAGCTCGAACGGCCCTTGGCTGGTGCCGAAGCCCCAGCGCATCGCGAGGTCGACTTCGCGCGCCGATTCGGCGATGTCGCCCAGGTGCACGGCGGCGTAGTGGAAGCTGTCGCGCAGGATGGCCCAGATGAACTGCGCCTGCGGGTTGCTCGACTCGCGCAGCAGCTTGAGCCGTTCGGCCGGCGCCTTCTTGAGCATGCGCGCCACGATGTCGTCGGCCTTCTTGCCGCCGGGCACGTAGTCGCCGGTCGCGGGGTCCAGGCGCAGGATGTCCTTGCCGACCTTCTTGTAGAACCCAGCGCCGCTCTTCTGGCCCAGCGCTCCCTTGTCGATCAGCGCCTTCACTACCGCGGGCGTGGCGTACGACGGGAAGAACGGGTCGTCCGCGAGGTTGTCCTGCAGCGTCTTGATGACGTGCGCCATCGTGTCGATGCCCACCACGTCGGCGGTGCGGAAGGTGCC
>CAJPFZ010000249.1 GCA_905339355.1 Burkholderiaceae bacterium | reverse complement strand
TTGTGCACGATGCCGTAGGCGAGCGACAAGCCGAGACCGGTGCCCTTGCCCACCGGCTTGGTAGTGAAGAAGGGGTCGAAGATGCGCGACAGGTGTTCCGGCGCGATGCCCGAGCCCGTGTCCGCCACCTCGAACCACAGCTTCCCGCCTTCGCAGCCGGTGCGGATCGTGATGCGGCCGCGCTCCGGCCCGATCGCGTGCGCCGCGTTGATCACCAGGTTCATCACCACCTGATTGATCTGCGACGGCAGGCACTCGATCTCGGGAATGACGCCATACTCCTTGACCACGTCCGCCTTGGTGCGGACCTCGCTCGCGACGATGTTGAGCGTCGAGTCGATACCCTGGTGCAGGTCGGCGATCTGCCACTCCCGCACCGAGTCGACACGCGAAAAGTCCTTCAGATCCTGCACGATCCGCCGCACGCGCACGATGCCTTCCTTGGACTCGCGCATCAGCCCCGGCACGTCTTCCTTCAGGAACTCGATCTGCAGCTGCTGGCGCAGGCGCTTGAGGTCGGCCGCGACCTCGGGCGAGGCCACCGCGGCCGTCTCGTAGGCGCGCAGCATCTGGAACAGGCTGTCGAGGTGGTCCTGCAGCGTGCCGAAGTTCGAGAAGATGTGGCCGATCGGGTGGTTAATCTCGTGTGCCATGCCGACCGCGAGCTGCCCGATGGAGGCCAGCGTCTCCGACTGCACCAGCTGTGTCTGCAGCTGCTTGCGCTCGGTGACTTCGTCGCGCAGCGCCTGGGTCGTCTGCGAGAGGCGGCGCGTGCGCTCGTCGACCGCCTCTTCGAGGTGGTCGATCTGCAGCGCGAGCTGCTGCGTCATTTCCCACTTGGCGGTCAGCGCGTTGGCGAGCTGGCGCACTTCGATATTGTCGAAGGGCTTCTTCAGGATCAGCAGCCGGTCGCGTGCGTCGAGCCGGTTGAGCACCTCTTCCCACGAGGTGTCCGAGTAGGCGGTGCAGATCACCACCTGCAGCCGCGGGTCGGCCTCCCACAGCCGCTCGATCGTTTCCACACCGTCCCATCCGGGCGGCATGCGCATGTCGACGAAGGCCAGCGCGTAGGGCTGATCGGCGGCGAGCGACTCGCGCACCTTGGCCAGGCCCTCAGGCCCCTGGTAGGCGGAGTCGAGTTCGAAGGGCAGCGCGAGCGGCCGCGCCTCCTCGCCGAACAACGCCGCGCGGGTGGCGTCGAGCGCCGACTTGGCGGGGCTGTGCGGCACGAGGATCTTGCGGAAGTCCTCGTGGATCGTCGGCATGTCGTCGACGAGCAGGATGCGCCGGTTGGTGATGGTGGTCATGGCGAGTGGCGGGGGTCGGTTGCCCCGGCGGTCTGGAGAGGAAGTTCGAGCGTGAAGACGGCGCCGCGGCCCGGCCCGCCGCTGTCCGCGGTGAGCGTGCCGCCCATCTCCTGCGCCGCCAGCACGCAGCTGTGCAGGCCGAAGCCGTGGCCGTCCTTCTTGGTGGTGAAGCCGTGGGCGAAGATGCGCGTGAGGTGTTCGGGCGCGATGCCCTCGCCGGTGTCGGCCACCCTCACCTGCAGCCGGCAGCCGACCACACCGACATGCAAGATGAGCTGGTGCACGCCGTCGGGCACACGCTGCATCGCATAGCGGGCGTTGCGGATCAGGTTGACGAGGATGAGCAGCACGCGGTGCTTGTCCAGCAGCAGCGGCGGCACGCGTTCGAAGACCCTGACGATGGGCACGTCGTGGCCCCTGAGCCCGCCGGTGTCGATGCGCAGCGCGTCCTCGACCAGCTCGAGCACCTGCACCGTCTCGACGATGCTCGATGCGCCGGCGTAAGACTGTTGCGTCGCGACGATCTGCTTGATGTGCTTGACGCTCTTGGTCAGCGCATCGAGTTCAGCGGCCACCGCCTGCCGCTCCTCCTGCAGCGCCTGCGCGAGCTGCGCGAGATAGCCTGGCAGCATCCGGCCGCGCGGGTCGCGCATCAGGTAGTCGCCGAGGTCACCTCGGTGCCCGTCCATCAGCTTCACGGCACGCGCGAGCCCCACCGACTCGGACTCGCGCACCCGCGCCGCGATCAGCTCTGCCGAGACGTTGACGCTGTTGAGCACATTGCCGACGTTGTGCAGCACGTTGGTGGCGATCTCGGCCATGCCGGCCTGGCGCGCCGTTTCCAGCATCTGGCGCTGCGCGGCCTGCTGCTCGCGCGCCTTGCGCACCGCCTCCTCGGCCTCTTCGCGGCGGAAGAAGTAGTGGCCGGTGGTCAGCAGGATCACGATGATCGGCACCGCCGCGATGACGACCACGATCCCCGACTGCCTGAAGCTCAGGTAGAGAAAAGTCGCCACCGAGGCGTTGCCGGCGTAGGCGATGCCGAGCCAGCCGAACGCGTCGAGAAAGGCACGCAGGTCCAGCGGCTCGTTGCGCTTGAGGCGCGGCACCATCGTCACGAGCACGGTGCTGAGCACGAAGTAGGCCAGCGCAAAGCCGATCGCGCCGATCAGCAGCAGCCCGTCGTGCTGCAGGCCCGCGGCGCGCAGCGCGGCGAGGCCGGACTGCAGCAGCGTGCCGGCGCAGAACATCGCCAGCGCGGCGATGGCGGGGCTCACGATGCGGCTGGTCCAGCGCCTGGAACTGCGCCACGAGCCGACGAGCGCCTCGCAGGCGGCGGCCAGCGCCGCGGCCTCGGCGCCATGCATCAGCAGCAGCAGGAAGATGAAGATCTCGCCGGCGGTGAACGAGTTGGTCGAGCGCGGGATGCGCACCGGCACCATGCCCGCGACCATCGCGAGCAGCGTGGCGACAACGATCTGCGCCCAGGCGGTGGGTGCGAGCCCCGCGATGTGATGCAGCGACAGCGCGAGCACGCCCGCGCCGAGTGCCACCGTCCCCCACCAGTAGGCCGCGGCCTTGCGGTTGTAGTCCGGCATGAGCTGGCGGTGCAGGCGCAGCCACCACGGCGTCGGCAGTTCGGGCAAGAGGCAGCTCTTCGCGTCCATCACGGCTCGCCGAGCAGGCTGGATTCGCCCTCGCTGAGCACCACGCCTTCGCTCAGCACCACGCCCTCGCTCAGCACAACCCCTTCGCTGAGCACCACGCCTTCGCTGAGTACGACACCTTCGCTCAGCACCACGCCTTCGCTGAGCACCACGCCCTCGCTGAGAACGACGCCCTCGCTGAGCACCACGCCGCTGCCCACGCCCAGCCAGCCCGAGAGCGTGGCGGTGGGCATGAACAGGCCCGTCGTGCCGTGCCACGAACTCGCGCCGGCGAGCGAGGTGGCCGCGATCACGCCCGGGGTGACGAAGACTTGGTCGGCAGCGGGCCGCGCGACGATGGACCTGAGCCACTGCCGCGGCGCTTCACCGCTGTCCGCCGGCCAATAGCTCAGCGTGTAGCGCTGCGCGCCCTGGCGCACCCACACCAGGCGCGGGTCGTAGATCGGCTGGTAGCGTGTGAACAGCGCGGAGCCGCTCAGCAGGTGGCTGCCGCCGGCGAACACGATGCGGCCCCAGCGCACGTTCGCGCCGTTGATCACCGTGAACGGCGCCGGCATGGCCCGGCCCGGGACAAGCAGGTTCATGCCGGCGTGCAGCCGGCCCGATTCGATGGCCCCGCCGATGTCGCTGCGCAGCGCGCCGGCGAGGGTGACGGCGCCGCCGGCGTTGAGCAGGCCCGCGCCCTGCTGCAGCAAGTTCGCGTCCGGCAGGGGCTGCGCGGTGTACTGCAGGATCGCCTTCACCAGCGGCGGCGTGAGGCCGGGGTTGGCCTGCAGCATCAGCGCCACGGTGCCCGACACCGCCGGCGCCGCGATCGAGGTGCCGCTCAGGTTCATCAGCTGCTGCAGGCGC
>CAJPFZ010000248.1 GCA_905339355.1 Burkholderiaceae bacterium | reverse complement strand
CTGCCATCGACGAGCTGACGCTGGCCCACGACTTGGGCCCCGATGCACCCTTGCCCTACGAATCGAGCGTGACGCCGCTGGCCATGGCGCCGCTCGGCGAGAGCGAGCCGGCGGACGACGAGGCGGCGGGCTGAGCAAATTCAGCGCAGCCAGCCCTTGCGGCGAAAGTAGATGAAAGGCGCGGCCACCGACGCCAGCATCAGCGCGAGCGCGAACGGGTAGCCGAGCGCCCAGTCGACCTCCGGCATGAACTTGAAGTTCATGCCGTAGATGCTCGCAATCAGCGTGGGCGGCAGCAAGGCCACGCTCGCCACCGAGAAGATCTTGATGATCTTGTTCTGGTTGATGTTGATGAAGCCGACCGTCGCGTTCATCAGGAAGTTGATCTTGTCGAACAGGAAGGTGGTGTGGCTGTCCAGCGAGTCGATGTCGCGCAGGATCTGCCGCGCCTCCTCGAACTGCTCGGCGTTCAACAGGCGGCTGCGCATCATGAAACTCACCGCACGGCGCGTGTCCATCACGTTGCGGCGAATGCGGCCGTTCAGGTCTTCCTCGCGGGCGATGGCCGACAGCGCCTCGCCGGCGGTCGCGTCGTTGACATCCTGCTTCAGCACGCGGTTGCTGACCGCTTCCAGGCTGTCGTAGATGCCCTCCAACGCGTCGGCGCTGTACTCGGCGTCGGCGTCGTAGAGCTTGAGCAGCACGTCCTTGGCGTCTTCGATCAGCGCGGGGATGCGCCGCGCGCGCAGGCGCAGCAGGCGAAAGACGGGCAGCGCCTCGTCATGCACCGAGAACAGGATGCCCTTGAACAGGATGAAGGCGACACGCACGTTGCGCGGTGTTTCGCCGTCGTCGATCAGGAAGTCCGAGCGGATGTGCAGCTCGCCGTTGTCCTCCTCGTAGAAGCGGGCCGACTCCTCGAGGTCGTCGTCGACCGCGTCCTCGGGGATCGTGACGCCGAAATGCTGCGCGATCCAGCCCTTCTCCTGCGGCGTCGGCTCTTCGAGGTCCACCCAGACCGGCTGCACGTGGGCGAGTGCGTCCAGGCTCTCGATTTCTTCTTGGAACAGTCGGCCCGCGGCCAGCGTGAAAACGTTCAGCATGTGAACTCCAGCGGAGGAATGCGCGGCGCGCATTCGAGCGGGGTGAAACGGCAGGGTTCGACCGCCTCACGCCCGCCCTGGCTGGCACGGGTGGCGTGCGCCGGCTGGCAGTGGACGGTCACCGAGCAGGGGCGACGTCCAAGTCGGAACTCCGAGTTGTCGGAAAGCCTGAAATTATGGCACCGGAAACATGGCCCGCACCAGTGGCAATCAGGGCTATCGCAGCCGCTTGTCACACCGGCGGAAGACGTGCACACTGGCCTCGACGACCCCCGCGTCGACCCGCTTCCAGCCTCGTGCTCACCCCCCATTCCCTGCTTCCGTCACCCCCTGTGAAAGGAGTCCCCATGAATTTGACGATCAGCGGCCATCACCTTGAGGTTACCCCGGCGCTGCGTGAGTACGTGCTCACAAAGCTCGACCGTGTGACCCGCCACTTCGACCAAGTGGTGGACATCAACGTGCTGCTGTCAGTCGAAAAGCTGAAGGAGAAGGAACGAAGGCAAAAAGCCGAAGTGACACTACACGTCAAGGGCAAGGACATCTTCGTGGAGAACGCCCACGAGGACTTGTACGCGGCCATCGACCAGCTCATGGACAAGCTCGATCGTCAGGTGGTGCGTCACAAGGACCGTGTGAATGACCACCATCACGTCGCAGCCAAGCGCATCAGTCCGACGCCGGTGTAACGTTCTCGGCGGGCTGTCAACCGAAGCGGCCTGCGGGCCGCTTTTTGCTGCATATCGCACAACCCCGCGAGCGCGGGGCCCGGGAACGTTGCTGCGTTGCAGCACCACGTGCACAATCGACCGCCCCGCCGACCCATTTTCCGCCGGGCTTGAGGCCCGTTTTTATAATCCGCTGAATTGGCTCCCACCTGCGTTCGACCAGGCCCAAGAGGCTGAAGTCGCGCCGGACCCACGATGAACCGTCTCGCCGCCATCCTGCCTGCCAGCAACGTGCTGGTCGATGTGGACGCCACCAGCAAAAAGCGAGCGTTCGAACATGCGGGCCTGCTGTTCGAAAACCAGCACGCCATCGCCCGCGCGACCGTCACCGACAACCTGTTTGCACGCGAACGCCTGGGCTCCACCGGCCTCGGGCACGGCGTGGCCATACCGCACGGCCGCATCAAGGGGCTGAAGAATCCCCTGGCTGCCGTGCTGCGTGTGCAGCAGCCGATTCCCTTCGACGCCCCGGACGACGAGCCGGTCGGCCTGCTGATCTTCCTGCTGGTGCCCGAAGCGGCAACCCAGCGGCATCTTGAAATCCTCTCCGAGATCGCCGAGATGCTGAGCGACCGCGAACTGCGCGAGCGGCTCAAGACCGAAGACAGCGCGGCCAAGGTGCATGAGCTGATCTCAAATTGGGAACCGCTCAAATCCGTCGCCTGAGCCGCCCCGCGTCAACCTGTTGTAACTCCCCGCCGACGGCGGAGAAGGCAGCAGCGTGAAACCCACCGTCATCAGCGCGGAAGCGCTTTTCGAAGAACACCGTCCGTCCCTGCGCTGGGAGTGGATCGCCGGCCATGCCCATCCGGAGCGGCGTTTCGACGAAGCGGCGGTGCGCAATGCGCAGTCGGCCGCCGACCTGGTGGGCTACCTCAACTACATCCATCCCTACCGCGTGCAGATCGTCGGCCGGCGCGAGGTGGCCTATCTCAGCCAATCGACGGCCGACGTGATCGAGCGCCGCATCTCGCGCATCGTGACACTCGAGCCGCCGGTGCTGATCGTCGCCGATGCGCAGACGCCGCCCGATGCGTTGGTGGCGATGTGCGACCGCGCCGACATTCCGCTGTTCGTCACCGAAGAATCCGCCGGGCATGTCATCGACGTGGTGCGCGGCTACCTGAGCCAGCTGTTTGCCGAGCGCACGACGCGCCATGGCGTCTTCATGGACATCCTGGGCCTGGGTGTGCTGCTGACCGGCGAGTCGGGCCTGGGCAAGAGCGAGCTCGGGCTGGAACTGATCTCGCGCGGCCACGGGCTGGTGGCCGACGACGCGGTCGACCTGTACCGCGTCTCGCAGACCTCGCTCGACGGCCGCTGCCCGGACCTGCTGCTGAACCTGCTCGAAGTGCGAGGCATCGGCCTGCTCGACATCAAGGCCATCTTCGGCGAGACGGCGGTGCGGCGGAAGATGCGCCTCAAGCTGATCGTGCACCTGGTGCGCAAGGAGACGCTGGAGCGCGAGTTCGAGCGCCTGCCCTACGAGCCGCTGTACGAGGAGATCCTCGACGTGCCCGTGCGCAAGGTGGTGATCGCAGTCGATGCCGGCCGCAACCTCGCGGTGCTGGTGGAGGCGGCGGTGCGCAACACGATCTTGCAGCTGCGCGGCATCGACACCTACCGCGAGTTCATCGAGCGGCACCAGAAAGCCATGGGAAAGCCTGAATAGGCTTTCCCACGGCCTTCGGCCTATTTGGCGTGGCGGTGGGGGCAGTTCTTCTTGGTGCAAACAGCGTACAGGGACAGGGAGTGCTCCTGCAGCTCGAAGCCGCGCGCCTGCGCAACTGCCTTCTGGCGCTTCTCGATCTCGGCGTCGAAGAATTCCTCGACGCGGCCGCAGTCCATGCAGACCAGGTGGTCGTGGTGTTTGCCTTCGTTGAGCTCGAACACCGACTTGCCGGTCTCGAAATGGTTGCGCGACAAGAGGCCCGCCTGCTCGAACTGCATCAGCACGCGGTACACCGTCGCGAGGCCCACGTCCGATCCCTCGGCCAGAAGCACCTTGAACACGTCTTCGGCGGTCATGTGACGCTGCGGCGACTTCTGGAAGACCTCGAGGATCTTGATGCGCGGCAGCGTGGCCTTCAGCCCGCTGCTCTTGAGTTCTTCGGCATGTGTCATGGTCGCTCCGGCAGCGGGTGGTGTCCGGGCGCCACCCGCTAGAATCGTCCGATCATATCGAGGTTGGCGCCCGCTGCCGGCGTTCCCGTTTCGTCATCATGCGTTCGCTCTCCATCACCTCATGCTCGACGCTGGCTGCGTCGCTGCTGCTGCTGGCCGGCTGCCAATCGCTGCAGTCTTCAGACAGCTTCCTCGGTGTCATCACGCCGTACAAGGTCGAGGTCGTGCAAGGCAACGTGGTGACGCAAGAGCAGGCGGCGGCGATCAAGCCAGGCATGAGCCGCGCCCAGGTGCGCGACATCCTCGGCTCGCCGCTCTTGACCGATCCGTTCCACAAGGACCGCTGGGACTACGTGTTCACCATCCGCCGCCAGGGCGCCGAGCCGCAGCACCGCAAGATCGTCGTGCTGTTCGATGGCGAGACGCTCAAGAGCATCGACACCGGAGGCGACCTGCCGGCCGAGCGCGAATTCGTCGCCTCGATCGACACCTTCAAGACCAGCCGCAACGCGCCGCCGCTCGAACTCAGCGAGGAGCAGGTGAAGGCGCTGCCGGTGCCGGCCAAGCCGGCGGCACCGGAGTCGGCCGCACCGGCGAAGGCGCCGGCCCGCGCTTACCCGCCGCTCGAGCCGCGCTGAGCATGGCGGCGCTGCGGGTCGCCATCGCGGGCGCCAGCGGGCGCATGGGGCGCATGCTCGTCGAAGCGGTCATGGCCGCCGACGACATGGTGCTCGCCGGTGCGCTCGACGTGGCCGGCAGCCCGAACCTCGGCCAAGACCCCGCTGGCTTCCTCGGCAAGACGAGCGGCGTCGCCATCACGGCGGACCTGCGTGCCGGCCTGGCCCAGGCTGACGTGCTGATCGACTTCACCCGCCCCGAGGGCACGCTCGCCCATCTGGCGGCATGCCGCGAACGCGGCGTCAAGGCGGTCATCGGCACCACCGGCTTCAACGACGCGCAAAAGGCGCAGGTGGCCGAACACGCCGGGCACATCGCGATCGTGATGGCGCCCAACATGAGCGTCGGCGTCAACGTCGTGCTCAAGCTGCTCGACACGGCGGCGCGGGCGCTGAGCCAGGGTTTCGACATCGAGATCGTCGAAGCGCATCACCGCCACAAGGTCGACGCCCCCAGCGGCACCGCGCTCGCGATGGGCGAGGTGGTGGCGTCGGCGCTCGGCCGCGACCTCAGGCAATGCGCGGTCTACGGCCGCGAGGGCGTCACCGGCGAACGCGACCCCTCGACCATCGGCTTCGCGACCATCCGCGGCGGCGACATCGTCGGCGACCACACGGTGCTGTTCGCCGGCACCGGCGAGCGCATCGAGATCACCCACAAGAGTTCGAGCCGCGCGACCTACGCGCAAGGCAGCCTGCGCGCGGCGCGCTTCCTGGCCGGCAAGCCGAGCGGCCTGTACGGGATGAACGACGTCCTCGGTATCTGAACGCGAACAAGAAAGGCCCCCGATGAGCGGCTTCCAGCAGTTCTGGCAACAGGGCGACGCGATCACGCGCGGCGTGGCGCTGCTGTTGCTGTTGATGTCGATCAGCGCCTGGGTGGTGATCTTCTGGAAGGGCTGGCTGCTGCGCCGGGTGCGCACCGACATCGCGCGCGCCGTGGCGGCCTTCTGGGCCGCGCCCGACCTCGCCTCCGGGCGCGAGCGGCTGGTCGCCTTCGACCGCGAAGGCGTGCTGGAGCCGCTGCTCAGCGCGGCCACCGCAAGCCCCGGGGCCAACACGCTCGAAGCCCGCGGCCACGCCGACTCGCAGCTGACGCGCCGCCTGCGCGATGCGCTGCATGCGGTGCTGGCCCAGCTGCAATATGGCCAGGTGCTGCTGGCGTCGATCGGCAGTACGGCGCCGTTCATCGGGCTGTTCGGCACCGTCTGGGGCATCTACCACGCGCTGGCGAGCATCTCCGCCGGGGGCTCGATCACGATCGAGCGTGTCGCGGGCCCCGTCGGCGAGGCGCTCGTGATGACGGCGGCGGGCCTCGCGGTGGCCATTCCCGCCGTGCTCGCCTACAACATCTTCGGCAAGCGGGTGGGTGCTTGCGAGGCCGAGCTGGAAGGCTTTGCGCACGACTTGCGCGAGATGATCACCGACAGCGGTGCCGCCGAGGCGGCGGCGTAGGGCCGGTTGACGCCATGGCCTTCGGACGCCTCGAACGCACGACCGGCCCGGCGCCGATGAGCGACATCAACATGACGCCGCTGATCGACGTGATGCTCGTGCTGCTGGTGATCTTCATGATCACCGCGCCATTGATGACCTCGAGCCTGAAGCTCGACCTGCCGAAGACCGACGCGGCCCAGCCGAGCGACACGCCCAGCTTCGTCTCGGTGGCGATCGACCCGCAGGGGCGGCTCTATTTCGGCGAAGAGGCGCTCGACCGCAGCGCCCTGGCCTCACGCATCGCGGATGCCGCCCGCAAGAACCCGCAGACCGAGGTGCAGCTGCGCGCCGACAAGAGCGTGCCCTACGGCCAGGTGGCCGAGCTGATCGGAATGGTGCAAAAGGCCGGGTTGAACCGCATCGGCTTCATTGCCGATCCCGGCGCCGCAACCCCCCAACAATAGCGCTCGGCGCACGCGCCTCGCGGGGGCACGCTTCCTATAATCTGCCGACTTCTTCGAGGCCGGCGCGTTGCGGCCGCTCCCCATGAACCCAGACTTCAAACCCGACGAGATCGAGCGCGCCGCCCAGGCGTCATGGCAAGCACGCGACGCCTACCGCGTCGGCGAGGACGCGAGCCGGCCGAAGTTCTACGCCTGCTCGATGCTGCCGTACCCGAGCGGCAAGCTGCACATGGGGCACGTGCGCAACTACACCATCAACGACATGATGGCGCGCTACCTGCGGATGAAGGGCTTCAACGTGCTGATGCCGATGGGCTGGGACGCCTTCGGACTGCCGGCCGAAAACGCCGCCATCGACAACCGCATCGCACCGGCCAAGTGGACCCGCGACAACATCGCCGACATGAAGGCGCAGATGCAGCCGCTCGGGCTCGCGTTCGACTGGTCGCGCGAGGTCGCCACCTGCGACCCCTCGTACTACAAGTGGAACCAGTGGTTCTTCCTGAAGATGCTGGAGAAGGGTCTCGCCTACAAGAAGACGCAGGTCGTCAACTGGGATCCGGTCGACCAGACGGTGCTCGCCAACGAGCAGGTGGTCGACGGCAAGGGCTGGCGCAGCGGCGCGGTGGTGGAGCGGCGCGAGATCCCCGGCTACTACCTCGCGATCACCAAGTACGCCGAAGAGCTGCTCGCCAACGTCACCGAACCGGAGAATCCCAACTACCTCGGCGGCTGGCCCGAGCGCGTGCGGCTGATGCAGGAGCACTGGATCGGCAAGAGCGAGGGCGTGCGCTTCGCGTTCCCGCACGACATCCGCGATGCGAGCGGCCAGCTGATCCAGGACGGCCGGATGTGGGTCTTCACGACACGCGCCGACACGATCATGGGCGTCACCTTCTGCGCGGTGGCGGCGGAACACCCGCTGGCCACCCACGCGGCGCAGCACAACCCGAAGCTCGCCGCCTTCGTCGAGCAGTGCAAGAAGGGCGGCACGACCGAAGCCGAGCTGGCACTGAAGGACAAGGAAGGCATGCCCACCGGCCTGTTCGTCACCCACCCGCTGACCGACGAGAAGGTCGAGGTCTGGGTCGGCAACTACGTGCTGATGGGCTACGGCGACGGCGCGGTGATGGGCGTGCCCGCACACGACGAGCGCGACTTCGCGTTCGCCAAGAAGTACGGCATCGACATCCTGCAGGTCATCGCGGTCGACGGCGAGAAGTTCAGCTACGACCATTGGCAAGAGTGGTACGCCGACAAGCAGCGCGGCATCACGATCAACTCCGACCTGTTCAGCGGCATGCCCTACCAGGTGGCCGTCGACGCGGTCGCCAAAGCGCTCGTGCACAAGGGGCTGGGCGAGAAGAAGACCACCTGGCGGCTGCGCGACTGGGGCATCAGCCGCCAGCGCTACTGGGGCACGCCGATCCCGATCATCCACTGCGAGCAGTGCGGCGACGTGCCGGTGCCGGAGAAGGACCTGCCGGTGCTGCTGCCCGAAGATTTGGTGCCCGATGGAAGCGGCAACCCCCTGAACAAGAGCGCCGCCTTCCTGAACGTGCCCTGTCCGAAATGCGGCGCCCCGGCGAAGCGCGAGACCGACACGATGGACACCTTCGTCGACTCGGCCTGGTACTACATGCGCTACTGCTGCCCGGACAGCCACGAGCAGATGGTCGACCGCCGCAACGACTACTGGATGCCGATGGACCAGTACATCGGCGGCATCGAGCACGCGGTGCTGCACCTGCTGTACGCGCGCTTCTGGACCAAGGCGATGCGCGACCTCGGACTGGTGAGCTTCGACGAGCCATTCACCAAGCTGTTCACGCAGGGCATGCTGCTCAACGAGTCGTTCTACCGCGAAGACGCCTCCGGCAAGCGGCGCTGGTTCTACCCGAGCGAGGTCGACGTGCGCTACGACGACAAGGGCCACCCGGTCGGCGCGACGGCGCGCGAAGACGGGCAGCCGGTCGCGCTTGGCGGCATCGAGAAGATGTCGAAGTCGAAGAACAACGTGGTGGAGCCGCGCGACATCATCGCCCGCTTCGGCGCCGACACCGCGCGGCTGTTCACGATGTTCGCCGGCCCGCCCGACCAGAGCGCGGCCTGGTCGGACTCGGGCGCCGAAGGGTCATTTCGCTACCTGCGCCGGCTCTGGTCCTTCGGCGTGAAACACGCCGATCGCATCCGCCGCGCAGGCCCGCGCACCGAAGGCCTGAGCGCCGGCGCCAAGGAGCTGCGCCGCGAGGTGCACATGCTGCTGCGCCAGATCAGCCACGACTACGACCGGCTGCAATACAACACGGTCGTCTCGGGTGCAATGAAGCTGCTCAACGCCCTCGAAGGGGCCAAGCTCAACGAGACGCCGGCCGACGACGCCGTGCTGCGCGAAGGCATGAGCGTGCTGCTGCGCTCGCTGTATCCCGCGGCGCCGCACATCGCGCATGGGTTGTGGAACGAACTCGGCTTCGTCGCAGTGCACGGCGAGCTGCTCGACGCACCGTGGCCCAAGGTCGACGTGGCGGCGCTGCTGCAAGACGAGATCGAGTACGTGCTGCAGGTCAACGGCAAGCTGCGCGGGTCGGTCACCGTGCCGGCCTCGGCCGACAAGGCGGCGATCGAAGCGGCAGCGCTCGCGAGCCCCGAGTTCGCCAAGTTTTCCGACGGCCGGCCAGCCAAGAAGATCGTCATGCCGCCGGGCCGGCAGCTGATCAACGTGGTCGTCTGATGCGACAGGGGCGCCGCCACTGGCTCGCGGCGACTGCGGCATTGGCCGCTGCGGCGCTGCTGCCGGGCTGCGGCTTCGCGCTGCGGCGCACGCCCGAGCTGCGCTTTCGCAGCGTTGCGCTGTCGGGCTTCGCGCCGCGTTCTCCGCTCGCCGAAGAGCTGAAGCTTCACATCAACGCCAGCACCACCACGCTGGTCGTCGACACGCCGGCGCAGGCGCAGGTGGTGCTGGAGGCACTCGCCGACAGGCGCGAGCGCAGCGTGGTCGCCAGCACGGCGGCCGGGCAGGTGCGCGAGCTGCAGCTGCGAACCCGCTTCGGCTTCCGGCTGCACACGCCGGCCGGGCGCGAGCTGATACCGCCCACCGAGCTGGTGCTGAGCCGCGACATCAGCTACAGCGAAGCGGCGGCCCTTGCTAAGGAGCAGGAAGAGGTGTTGCTGTTCCGCACGATGCAAAGCGACATCGTGTCGCAGGTGATGCGGCGGCTGGCGGCCGTGCAGGTCG
>CAJPFZ010000247.1 GCA_905339355.1 Burkholderiaceae bacterium | reverse complement strand
GCGGCGCCGCGCGAACGGGTCATGTTCGGCCCGGCTCAAGTCATGCAAACCCGGCATGGCGAATGGTGAAAAACTCGGCGCACCGGCACCTACAGTCTCGGCCCATGCAGACGCACGCCTCCCGGACTCGTCACGAGCGGGTCATGAACGTGCGCCACGACGAACACCCATTCGCGGAGACCGCCATGAGCTACCTGTCCTACGTCACGCCCAATGCCACGAGCCCGTGGCACACCTACCTGTCTCAGGTCGATCGCGTGCTGCCCTACCTCGGACCGCTGGCACGCTGGGCCGAGACGCTGAAGCGGCCCAAGCGCGCGCTGATCGTCGACGTGCCGATCGAGATGGACGACGGCACGGTGCAGCACTTCGAGGGCTATCGGGTGCAGCACAACCTGTCGCGCGGCCCAGGCAAGGGCGGCGTGCGCTACCACCCGGACGTGACGCTGGAAGAAGTGATGGCGCTGTCGGCCTGGATGACGATCAAGAACGCCGGTGTCGGCCTGCCCTACGGCGGCGCCAAGGGCGGCATCCGCGTCGATCCGAAGAAGCTGTCGAACAAGGAACTCGAGCGCATGACGCGCCGCTACACCAGCGAGATCGGCATCGTCATCGGCCCGCAGCGCGACATCCCGGCGCCTGACGTGAACACCAACCCGCAGATCATGGCGTGGATGATGGACACCTACTCGATGAACACCGGCTCCACCGCGACCGGCGTCGTCACAGGCAAGCCGATCCACCTCGGCGGCTCGCTGGGCCGCGTCAAGGCGACCGGCCGCGGCGTGTTCGTCACCGGGCGCGAAGCCGCGCGCCGCATCGGCCTGCAACTGGACGGCGCGCGTGTGGCGGTGCAGGGCTTCGGCAACGTCGGCAGTGCGGCGGCAGAGCTGTTCGTCGGCGCGGGCGCGAAGATCGTCGCCGTGCAGGACCACACCGGAACCATCGTCAACCCGAGAGGCTTCGACATGCAGGGCCTGATGGCCACGCTGCACCGCGACGGCGGTGTCGGCCAGTTCAAGGAAGGCGATCGCATCGACGACGAGGCGTTCTGGGATGTCGATTGCGACATCGTGATTCCGGCCGCGCTCGAAGGCCAGATCACGGTCCCACGCGCCAACCGCTTGAAGGCGAGGCTCGTGCTCGAAGGCGCCAACGGCCCCACCTTGCCGGAAGCCGACGACGTGATGAAGGAGCGCGGCATCCTGGTCGTGCCCGACGTCATCTGCAATGCCGGCGGCGTGACGGTCAGCTACTTCGAATGGGTGCAGGACTTCTCCAGCTTCTTCTGGAGCGAGGACGAGATCAACGTGCGCCTCGACAAGATCATGGTCGACGCGCTGAAGAAGATCTGGGACACGGCGGACCAGCACAAGATCACGCTGCGCACGGCAACCTTCGCGGTGGCATGCGAGCGCATCCTGATCGCGCGGGAAGAACGCGGCTTGTATCCCTGAAGCCCCGGCAAACGTTCACCCGTTCCAGGCAAACCTCTTCCGCTCAGGCAAACCTCTTCCGTTCAGGCAAACCTGATCCGTTCAGGGAAACCTCATCCGTTCAGGCTGAGGTATCGAAGCCCCGCTCGCTGCCTGCGCGCACTTCGATACCTCAGTGCGAACGGAGCAGATGGTCCGCCGCCACACCCGCAAACACCGCGAAACCCAGCCAGTGGTTGAGCCGGAAGGCCTTGAAGCAGCCGTCGCGCGAGCGCTCGCGGATCAGCAGGTAGTGCCATCCCGCGAGCGTGGTGGCGGCTGCGAGCCCGATGAAGTATGCCGGGCCGAAGTGCAGCTGAACGCCGATCGCGGCCCAGATCGCGAGGAAGCAGCCGTAGAAACCCATCACCGCCGAGACGTCGAACTGGCCGAGCGTGATGGCCGAGGTCTTGATGCCGATCCTCAGGTCGTCGTCGCGGTCGACCATCGCGTACTCGGTGTCGTAGGCCAGCACCCAGAACAGGTTGCCGACCAGCAGCCAGCCCGCGAGCGCCGGCACCTCGCCGAGCACCGCGGCGAAGGCCATCGGAATGCCGAAGCTGAACGCAACGCCGAGCACGGCCTGAGGCATCGAGAAGAAGCGCTTGGTGAACGGGTAGAAGATGCTGATCGCCAGCGCCGCCACGCTCCATGCGACCGTCGTCGCATTCGTCGTCAGCACGAGTGCAACGGCCGCGAGCGCGAGCGCCGCGCCGAGCAGCAGGGCCTCCTTGGGGTGCAGCAGGCCACTGGTCACCGGCCGTTGCGCGGTGCGCTTGACGTGTTTATCGAAGTCGCGGTCGGCCACATCGTTGACCGCGCAGCCGGCGCTGCGCATCAGGAAGGTGCCAAGCACGAAGACGATCAGCAGGTGCCAGCCCGGAAAGCCGTTGGCCGCGATCCACAGCGCCGACAGCGTCGGCCACAGCAGCAGGTAGCTGCCGGCGGGGCGGTCCCAGCGGATCAGCGCGAGATAGAGCTGCAGGCGGCTCGGCGCAGGGGCGGTGTCGGTGCTCACAGGCGCGGATTATCCGCAGCGCGGGCGCCTTTGTGCCGGTGAGGGGCGGTCGCGGCGAGGGTTTCTCGCCGAACGGTCGACCTCAGGTGTCCAGGTGCTTCTGGAACACCAGTCCCGCATGCTCGCGCAGCGCATGGAACTTGATCTTCGGCCAGTTGGCCTCGATCGCGCGCAGCTCGGGCGCGTATTCCACCAGCACCGTCGGCGCGTCGACCGCGTCGTAGGCCACGCGGTGCGAGTTGCCGTCGATGAAACGCTTCAACTCCGCGGCGCCCCCGTCTTCGGGATCGCAGGTCACCCAGCGTGCGACCTGAAAGCGTGAGGGCTGGATGCGTGCCTTGACGCCGTATTCGTGCTCCAGCCGGTGCGCGACGACCTCGAACTGCAGCTGGCCGACGGCACCCAGCAGCAGCAGGGAGCCGGCCACCGGCCGGAATACCTGGATCGCACCTTCTTCACCGAGCTGCGTGAGGCCGGACTTGAGCTGCTTGCTGCGCAGCGGATCGGCGACCTCGACGCTGCGGAACATCTCGGGCGCGAAGAACGGCAGGCCGGTGAACTGCAGTGACTCGCCTTCGGTCAGCGTGTCGCCGAGCTGCAGCACGCCGTGGTTCGGAATGCCGATGATGTCGCCCGCAAAAGCCTCGTCGAGCAGCTCGCGCCGCTGCGACAGGAATGAGACGACGCTGTTGGGCCGCAGCTCCTTGCCCGAGCGCACCACCTTCAGCCGCATGCCGCGTTCGAAGTGACCCGAGGCGACACGAACGAAGGCAATGCGGTCGCGGTGTGCCGGGTCCATGTTGGCCTGGATCTTGAAGACGACGCCGCTGAATTTGGCCTCATCGGGCTGGACCTCGCGCTGGATTGCCAGGCGCGGGCCCGGCGGCGGCGCCAGGTCGACCAGCGCGTCGAGCACCTCGCGCACGCCGAAGTTGTTGATCGCCGAGCCGAAGAACATCGGCGTCTGATGGCCACCGAGGAACTGCGCTTCATCGAAGCTCGGGGCGGCCGTCTGCACCAGATCGATGTCGTGGCGCGCGTGTTCGTACTCCGCGCCGAAACGCTCGGCATAGATCGGGTTGTTGACGCCGTCGATGATTTCATCGTCGGCGCCCTTGCGGTCCTCGCCGGGCGAGAACACGCGCATCTGCTGCGCGCGCAAGTCCATCACGCCGTGGAAGCGCTTGCCCATGCCGACCGGCCAGGTGAAGGGCACGACGCTCATGCCGAGTTCGCGCTCGATCTCGTCCATCAGCGCGAGCGGCTCCTGCACTTCGCGGTCCATCTTGTTGACGAAGGTGAGGATGGGCGTGTTGCGCGCGCGGCAGACCTGCAGCAGGCGGCGCGTCTGCGGCTCGACGCCGTTGGCCGCGTCGATCACCATCAGCGCCGCGTCGACGGCGGTCAGCACGCGGTAGGTGTCTTCCGAGAAGTCCTGGTGGCCGGGAGTGTCGAGCAGGTTGATGACGCAGTCGCGGTACTCCATCTGCATCACCGAACTCGCCACCGAAATGCCGCGCTGCTTCTCGATCTCCATCCAGTCCGAGGTCGCGTGGCGGCTCGCCTTGCGCGCCTTCACCGAGCCGGCGATCTGGATCGCGCCCGAGAACAGCAGCAGCTTCTCCGTCAGCGTGGTCTTGCCCGCGTCGGGGTGGGAAATGATGGCGAAGGTGCGGCGGCGGCGCACCTGGGGCGTGAGGTCGGACATGGGGTCGCAGCCTGTGCTGCCGGCTGCCGGGTGGAGAAACTCGACATTATCGAGGCACACTCGGCGCCATGCCGGAACTGCCCGACGTCACCGTCTACGTCGAACGCCTGGACGCCAAGCTGCGCGGCGGCATGCTCCATCGCGTGCGCGTGCTCAACCCCTTCGTGCTGCGAACGGCGGTGCCGAACATCGCCGAGGCCGAAGGGCGGCGCGTCGCCGGCGTCGAGCGCCTCGGCAAGCGCATCGTGCTCGCGCTGGAGGGCGAGTTGTTCCTCGTCATCCATCTGATGATCGCCGGCCGCCTGCGCTGGCTGCC
>CAJPFZ010000246.1 GCA_905339355.1 Burkholderiaceae bacterium | reverse complement strand
CTCGCGCACGGCAAGGAGCGCGCATGCTGACCCTCGACCGCCACGGCGCCCTCAAGCGCGAGCCGAACGCCGCCGCGATGATCCCGATCACCGCGCACGTCGACGAGCATGTCGCGCGCACACAAGGCGGCGACTACGTGCAGACCTTCCGCATCGCCGGCGCCAGCTTCGAAAGCGCCGACGACGAGGACCTCAACAACTGGCACGAGCGCCTGAACGTCCTCTGGCGCAACATCGCCTCGCCCAATCTCGCGCTGTGGGCGCACGTCGTGCGCCGGCGCGACCACGCCTACCCCACCGGCCGCTTCGAGCCCGGCTTCGCTGCCGAGCTCGACGCCAAGTACCGCCGCAAGATCGCCGGCGAAACGCTGATGGTCAACGAGCTCTACCTGAGCCTCGTCTACCGCCCGCAGCCCACCGCCGTCGGCGCGGCGGCTTTCAGCGTGCTGCGCCGCACCGACCGCGGCAACGACCGCGCCGAGCTGCGCGACTCGCTCGACGAATGCGCCAAGAAGCGCCAGGAGCTGCTCGCCGCGCTGACCCGCTACGACCCCGAGCCGCTCGGCATCTACCGCGGCCCGGGCGGCCTGCTGTTCTCCTCGCTGGTCGAGTTCCACGGCCTGCTCGTCAACGGCGAATGGCAACGCATGCCGCTCGCGCGCTCGCCGCTCAACGAAGTCATCGCGACCTCGCGTCCGCTCTTCGGCACCGAGGCGATGGAATACCGCATGAGCGGCCAGACGCGACTGGGCGCCATGCTCGGCATCAAGGAGTACCCGACTCCCACCGTGCCCGGCGTCTTCAACGGCCTGCTCACCGCACCCTTCCCGTTCGTGCTGACGCAGAGCTTCACCTTCCTGCCCAAGGCGACCGCGGTGGAGATGATGACGCGCCAGCTGCGCCGCATGTCGGCCTCGGGCGACCTCGCCGTCTCGCAGGCCGAGGAGCTCAAAGACGCGCTCGACGACCTGACCAGCAACCGCTTCGTCGTCGGCGACCACCACTTCACGCTGCACGTGCTGGCCGACGCCTTCGACGGCGTCAAGGAAGCCGAAGGCACCCCGCGCCTGAAGCGCCTCAACGACCACATCGCGAAAGCGCGCTACCTGCTCGCCGAAACCGGCATGGTGGTCGCCCGCGAGGACCTCGCACTCGAAGCCGCCTTCTGGGCCCAGCTGCCCGGCAACTTCCGCCACCGCCCGCGCAAGGCCCCGATCACGAGCCGCAACTTCGCGGCCATGTGCCCGTTCCACAACCACCCGAGCGGACGCGCGAGCGGCAACCACTGGGGCGAGGCGCTGACGATGTTCATCACCAGCGCCCTGTCGCCGTTCTTCTTCTCGCTGCACGCGAGCGACCCGCGTGCCGCCGACGGCGGCCGCAAGGACGTCGGCCACATCACCGGCATCGGCCCGGTGGGCACCGGCAAGACCACGCTGATCGGTTTCCTGATCGCGATGCTCACCCGCTTCAACGTCACGCAGGTCATCTTCGACAAGGACGAAGGACTGCACATCCTCGTGCGGGCGCTGGGCGGCGCCTACCTGCCGCTGAAGAACGGCCGCGCCACCGGCTGCAACCCCCTGCAGCTGCCGGCGACGCCCGACAACGCGGAGTTTCTGAAGCAGTGGCTGCGCCGCCTCGTCCTGCGCACCCCCGACGAAGTCCTCA
>CAJPFZ010000245.1 GCA_905339355.1 Burkholderiaceae bacterium | reverse complement strand
CAACGACTACTTCCGCGTGACCGTCAACAACGGCCAGACGCTGAAGGTGACGCTGACGCCGAACGCCAGCTCCGACTACGACCTGTACCTCTACCGCGGCACCACGCAGGTGGCGAGCAGCATCAAGGGCACCGGTCAGGTTGACATCGCGAGCACCACCAATACCGGCGCCTCGGCGACCTACTACGTGCGGGTGCGCTACTACAGCGGCGCCACCGGCAGCACCGGCAGCTACACGGCGAAGGTGGAGTGATCCAGCGGCGGCACTGACCCGCAAGCCGAGAGGGCCGCCGATGCGCGGCCCTTTTTCTTGGCGCCGGGCGTCATCGCGGGGTGGCGGGAAAGCCCACGCGCTCGACGGCATAGCCGCGCTGCGCGAGCAGCGTCGGCAGCGCCGAGCCGCCGACCATGTGCAGGCTGCCGACGGCGGCGAACACGCGGCGGCCGGCCATGTGCATGGCGTCGATGCGCTCGGCCAACGCCGGGTTGCGATCGTCGAGCAGCCGGCGGTACATCGCGCGGTCGTGGGGCGTGTCGACGCAGTTGCACCACTGCTCGTAACGCTCCAGCTCGCCGTGGCGGCTGTCGGCCCAGACCTGCGCAATCCGCGACAGCAGCGGCAAGGCCTCGCCCGACTCCAGCCCTTGCAGCACCTGCAGCACCAGCGCCGCCGACTCCTCGCGGCTGCGCCCGAGCAGCACCTGCAGCTGCAGCTCGGGCGTCTCCAGCGAGACGACCGCCTTGTCGAGTCCGCGGCCGAGGCCGGCCATCACCGCGTCGACGCCGAAGGCCGGGTCGAGCCCGACTCGGCGCGCGGCCATGACCAGCAGCGAACTCGCCAGCACCTCGGGCGCCATCGCCGTCAACATCTGTTCGGGCAGGCAAGCAGCCAGCACCTGCTGCCTCAGGCGCTCGGTCAGCGCGGGTTCCAGGGCCTGCTCGGGCCGCCAGGCCATGCCGCGGCGCAAGCGCTCCAGGATGGCGGGGTCGCCGATGTCGAGCTCGAGGGCGAGCACGTCGCTCGCCTGCAGCGCGCGCATCACGGTCGCGCCGGGCATCATCCATTCCTGCCGCGCGACGTGCAGCGTGCCGTAGAGGTGGGAGGTGCGACCGTCCTTGCTGATGCGCCACAGAAAGCCGCGGTCGCGCGCGGTCTTCAGGCCCGCTTCGATCTGTTCGGCAGCTGGCGCTTGCGCAGCCGGTGGGCATGACGCTGCGCTTGGCGCGTTCTCCGCGCGCGCCGCGGCGGGCGCCAGCAGGCTGAGCACCAGCAGCAGGGGCACCAGCAGCGTCGAAAAAGAGGTCGGTCGGGTCATCGCGGCAGCTTAACGCGCGCCGCGCCGCACACCGCTCAGCCGGGCGTGAGGTCGATGCTCAGCACGCCGTCGCGCTGGCGCCAGTGCAGCCGGCCCAGCACGTTCATGCCCAGCAGCGGGCTGTCGAGCGCCGGCAGGGCGGTGATGCGCAGGCGCTCGGCGCGCACGCCGCCTTGCAGCGTGATGTCGGCACGCGTCTCGAATCCGACCACCACGCCGCCGGCGGTGCTCGATCGCACCTGGGCGCCGACCGGCAGGTCCAGCTCGCGCGCGAGCGAGGCGGGAATGGCGGTGCCGGTGGCGCCGGTGTCGACGAGGAAGTCGATCGGCCGGCCGTTGATGGTGCCGGGCCAGTGGTAGTGGCCGTCGGCGGCGCGGCGAATCTCGATCACGCCGCCCTGCACGGCGAAGCGCGTCTGCTGCTGTTCGCGCAGCCACCACTGCATGCCAAGGAACACGACCAGGCCGACCAGCAGCCAGCCGGTCACCACCTTGAGCGTGTGCGGCGGATCGCTGCTCATCGCACGAGCGGCGAGACCTTCTGATCGATCGCGCCGAACAGGCTCGCGCCGTCGGCGCCTTTCATCTCGATGCGCACCGTGTCGCCGAAACGCATGAACTCGGTCTTGGGCGCGCCGTCTTCGATGGTCTCGATCGCGCGCTTCTCGGCGATGCACGAATAGCCGTGCGACCAGTCCTTGTTGCTGACGGTGCCCGAACCGACGATGCTGCCCGCGCGCACGTTGCGTGTCTTGCAGATGTGCGCGATCAGCTGGCCGAAGTGGAAGGTCATTTCCGGCCCGGCGTCGCACAGCCCGACACGCTTGCCGTTCCAGGCGCTTTCGAGCTTCAGGTGCACGCGCCCGCCCTGCCAGGCGCCGCCCAGCTCGTCGGGTGTCACCGCGACCGGGCTGAAGGCCGTGGCCGGCTTGCTCTGGAAGAAGCCGAAGCCCTTGGCGAGTTCAGCCGGGATCAGGTTGCGCAGGCTCACGTCGTTGGCCAGCAGCACGAGCCGGATGCCTTCCAGCGCTTCGTCCGCCGGCGTGCCCATGCCGACGTCGCCGGTGATCACCGCCACCTCTGCTTCGAAGTCGATGCCGAACTCTTCGCTCGGCACGACGATGTCGTCGCAGGGGCCGAGGAAGTCGTCGCTCGCGCCCTGGTACATCAGCGGGTCGGCGTAGAAGCTCTCCGGCACCTCGGCACCGCGTGCCTTGCGCACCAGCTCGACGTGGTTGATGAAGGCCGAGCCGTCGGCCCACTGGCAGGCGCGCGGCAGCGGCGCGGCGCACTGCTTGGGATCGAACGCGAAGTGATGGCGCGTCTTGCCGTGGTTGAGCGACTGGCTCAACTCCTCCAGTTGCGGCGAGAGGAAGTTCCAGTCGTCCAGGACCTGCTGCAAACGCGTCGCGATGCCGGTCGCATAATGGGCCGTGCTCAGGTCGCGCGAGACCACGATCAGCTGGCCGTCGCGCGAACCGTCCTTGTAGCTTGCGAGTTTCATTGGGGTGCGTGGGACGCCAGGCGCCCGGTGTTTCCGGACCCTCCATTGTCGATGCTCGTGCCTGCCCCGCCTCCGCGGTCGATCCGCCGCCGCCCGCGCACCCGAGCGCTGGTGCTCGCCGCGGGCGTGGCCGCAACCATGCATGGTTGCCTGCTGGGCGGCGACGACGCGCGCTGGTCTGCCGGCGGTGAGCCGGCTCCGCGCTCGCTGCTGGTGCGCAGCCTGGAGTTCACGCCGGTGGCAGCGCCAGCCTTGGCACGGGCAGAGCCGGTCCCGCTGCACGCGATGCCGCCCCCAACCGCTGCTGCCGTGGTGCCGACGAAGCGACAGGTGCGCGCCGAGCCGGCCGTTGCCTTGCAGGCGGCCGCGCCCGTATCGCCACGGCGGTCGCCGCCCGCAGTGGACGCGGTGGCCGACGCGCCGCCTTCCGCGACGGAGGTCGCGATGGAGGAAGTGGTGCTGGTGGCCGCCGACACCCCCGGCTCGGTGGCTGACGAGCCGCCGCCTCTGTACCGGACCCGCCTGCCGCCGCCCGTCACGCTGCACTACACGATGCGCCGCGGGATGATCCCCGGCAGCGGCGAGCTGCATTGGAAGCCCGCCGGCACGCACTACGAGGTGCGCCTCGAAGGTCGCGTCGCCGGCATGGCGGTGCTCACCGAGGTCAGCACCGGCACCCTCGATGGCCACGGGCTGGCGCCACTGCGCTTCACCGACGCCCGGATCCGTCGCGGCACCAACGCGGCGAACTTCCAGCGCGACAAGGGCAAGATCACCTTCTCCGGGCCCCAGACCGAGTACCCGCTGCTTCCCGGCTCGCAAGACCGCGTGTCGTGGATGCTGCAGATCGCCGCGGTGCTCAACGCCGAGCCCCAGCACGCTGCCCCCGGCGGCAAGGTGGCCTTCTTCGTGGTGGGCGCGCGTGGCGACGCCGATGTGTGGGTGTTTCGCTATGTGGGGGCGGAGAAGGTGAGCACCGACGAGGGCGAGCTTGCAGCCGTCAAATTTACACGGGAGCCGAGGAAGCCTTACGACCGCGGCGTGGAGATTTGGCTGGCGCCGGCACGCCAGTACCTCCCGGTGCGCGCGCGCTTCACCACCAGCGCGAACGGGGATGAATTCGAATTGCTGCTGCGCGACATGCGATCTCCCTGAGGAAACACGTGCCGCAGCGGCCGAGTTGGTGCGCTGCACCACGCCGATCCGGCATCCTGTTACGCCCGCTGACGTGCTGGCTGGAGGCAGCAAAGCCCCTGTGTCCTCCGCTGGCTTGAAATTTGCGTTGAAGGACTCAGCTTCCCTGCCTAGGAGTCCCTGATGCAAATGCTCTACAACTCGGACAGTTTCGCGGTCGTCATGTTCGACGTGCCGGACTCGTCCGTCGAGGGAAGCGAAAACACGCTGAACCGAGGCGGCTACGAGATCGTCGACAAGTTCGCGCGGCGCGAGATCTTCATCGAAGGCGCCTTGGCGCAGAGCTTCAAGGAGGGCGTCGAAGCCCTCATCGAGAGCGAACCCTCCGAGGAGGAGATCGACGAGTACCTGGGGCGCTTCTCGCCGCTGATGCAGCATCCCGTCATCCTGCACTGAGACTGTGTCCCCGATCGTCCTGAGCTTGTCGATGGAAGTGCCCGTGCGTCCTGAGCTGTCGTAGGGCACTGAGTTCCGGCGAAGACACTCCATCGACCCCAGAAGCCTCATCGCGCTTCGCATCGGCGGCTTCCGAAGCCCGCACGCAATTTCTCACGCCCGTGCCTGACCCGAACAAGCCCTGAACAAAAGGGGCTTGCTGCTTGGTGCATGCTGCGCCAAGATGTTCTGCAGCCCGTCCCTTGCCGGAGAGTCCCATGGGAAAGAGCTCGAGCGACGCACGCGTGGTGTTGTCCCCCGGCCTGAAAGAGGCGCCGGTGCTCGACCGCATGTGTTCGCAGTTCGTGCTGACGCTGACCATGCGCCATGTCGGCCGCTTCAACCTGCGGCGCGACTGGAACAGCCTGCTGTCGCTGACCGGCCGCCACCTGGTGTGGCCGACTTCGGTGCTCGCGCGGCTGCGCGAATTCCTGCGCAACCGCTGCAAGGGCAACGAGCAGTGGAAGGGCCATGAGGCGCTGTCAGACGAGGCCTTCATGGAGCGCCACGGCGGCTGGCGCGGCCCGTACGAAGAGGCCACGCTCTTCTTCTATGTCGACGAATACATCAAGGACGCGCCCAAAGACCTGCTCGCGGTGCTCGGTGCGACCGCCGACTGGCTGGACCGCAGCCTGAAGAAGGAATCGACGCTGGTCGAGAAGAACATCGATGCGCTGGCGGGCCTGCTGCAGCTCAACCCGGCCGAGCGCGCGTTGCTGCTGTACGGCACGCTCGCGCGCTACCAGCGCGACCTGCGCGGGCTGCTGGTCGAGTTCAAGGTGTCGAACGCGCAGGAGGCCTATGCGGCGATCGCCTCGGTGGCCGGCGTCAACGAGACCGAGGTCGCCGAGGCGCTGCGCGCCGGCTCGCGGCTCGAGCGCATCGGCATGGTCGAGAACCTCATCTCCGAACACAACATCACCGACCTGGCCGACCTGATGAAGGTCAGCGAGCAGCTCCCGCCGGTGCTGATGCGGCACTACGAGGGCCCGTCGGACCTGATGGCGGTGTTCACCCGGCCGGCCACGCGCAGCGAGCTGACGCCGGCCGACTTCCACTACGTCGGCGACGACCAGAAGGTGCTGACGGCAATGCTGAAGAGCGCCGTGACGCACAAGGAGCCGGGCGTCAACGTGCTGCTGTACGGGCCGCCGGGCACCGGCAAGACCGAACTCGCCAAGGTGGCGGCGCAGTCGGCCGGCCTGGAGCTGTACGAGGTCGAGTACGCCGACCGCGACGGCAATTCGCTGTCGGGGCGCGACCGCTACCGCTCGCTGCAGATCAGCCAGGTGTTCCTGAAGGGCGGCAGCAACGTCGCCTTGCTGTTCGATGAGGTCGAAGACGTGTTCCCGCCGATTTCCACCGATGCGGCGCAGGTGCTGGCGCGGCTCGATACCGGCGACGGCGCGCCCACCGGCAGCGTCAGCGGCAAGGCCTGGGTCAACCAGATCCTCGAGACCAACCCGGTGCCGGTGATCTGGGTCACCAACCGCATCGAGCAGATCGACCCGGCGTTCCGCCGCCGCTTCCAGTACCACCTCGAGCTCAAGAGCCCGCCGCCGGGGGCGCGCGAGGCGCTGGTCACGCGCGCGCTGGCGGGTGTGCCGGTGTCGCAGGGGTTCGCCTCCAAGCTGGCCGAACGCCGCGGGCTCACACCGGCGCAGGTGCGCACAGCGGTCAAGTTCGCTCGGCTGGCGGGCGAGGCCGGCGAGGTCGAGCAGCTGATCGAGCGTCAGATCGGCAACGCCGACAAGGCGCTGGGCAATGGGCTGCTCGGTCGCGGGCCGCGCCGCGTGGTGACGAGCTACGACCTGTCGCTCGTCCACACCGAGTCGCACTTCGAAGTGCCGAAGATCGTTGAGGCGCTGCGCCGCAAATCGCACGGCACGCTGTGCTTCTACGGCCCCCCGGGCACCGGCAAGACGGCGCTGGCCGAGCACATCGCGCAGGCGCTGCAGCGCCCGCTGTTGATCCGCCAGGCGTCGGACCTCGTCAGCAAGTTCGTCGGTGAGACGGAGCAGAACATGGCGGCGATGTTCGAGGAGGCCGAGACCGAGCAGGCGGTGCTTCTGCTCGACGAGGCCGACAGTTTCCTGCGCAGCCGGCGCATGGCCGAGCGCAACTACGAGGTCAGCGAGGTCAACGAGATGCTGCAGGGCATGGAGCGCTTTGCCGGCATCTTCATCTGCACCACCAACCTGTTCGACGAACTCGACGAGGCGGCGCTGCGCCGCTTCACGTTCAAGATCCGCTTCAAGGCGCTGACCGCCGATCAGCGCCAGCGCATGTTCGTCGCCGAGGCGCTGGACGGCGACGCGACCCGTCTGACCTCCGAGCAGCGTGCGCGCCTGGTTGAACTCGACCAGCTCGCGCCGGGCGACTTCGCGGCCGTCAAGCGGCAGGTCGACATCCTCGGCGAGGCCTTCGATGCCGACGAGTTCCTCGCCCAGCTCGAAACCGAGCACCGCGTGAAACCCGAGGTTCGTCAGCGCCGCGGCATCGGATTCAGGCACTGAATCGAGGGAGCTTGCCGGCGAGCAGGCAAGCCGGCGGAGAAAACCGTTACTCCTGCACAGCCGCGCCGGCGGTGGCAAGGCAGACTCGGCCTCGCCGATGACCTCCCTTACAGAGACCGCTCTCCCGCTGGATCAGCTTGCCCTGCCCTTGCGCTTCGCCGCCGGCATGGTGGCATTGTGGTGCGGCGCGCTGCTGGCCCTGGTGGTGGCGCAGCGTGCCGACGCGCGCGACACGGGGCTGCGGCGCAACTGGCTGTTGACCGCCGGCGCGGTCACAGGCGCCTGCGGCTGGGCCGGCCGGCTGTGCCTGGCGATGGCCATCGATTCACCCCCTGCCGTTCCGCTGGGCGGTGGAATCCTGGCGTGGCTGCTGGCCGTGGTTGCGGCGGGCGCCTTGCTGATCGGCGCCTTCCAGCCGCGACGCCGCCACGGCATCGCGCTGACGGCGGTGGCATCGCTTCTGCTGTTCATCGAGATCGCCGTGTGGAGCCTCGTCTTCGGCTGGTCCGTGCCGCCTGCCATCTGGCTGGTCATCGCGGCGGCCGCCATCGGCACTCAGTTCGCCACCTGGGCGCTGCTGCTGCGCTGGCAGCGGCGCGAGCGCAGCGCGTCGTGGGCCCGCACGGCGGCTGGGGCGCTGCTGCTGGCGGCCGTTCAGATGCCTGCGCTTGCCGCCGCGGCGTGGACGCTGCCGATCATGGACGGCTCGGCGCCTGGCAGCGAACTGCTGCTGGCCTTGCTGGCGGCGCTGATGGCCGGGCTCGCCCTGCTGACGGGGCGCATGCAGCGCCAGCTCGTCGGCCGCCACCAGGCGCTCGGTGCGCAGCTGCAGCAGGCGACCGCCCACCTCAAACGCACCCCTCTGACCGATCCGCTGACCGGCCTGCTGAGCCGGCTCGGCATCGAGGCGGCGCTGCGGCAGGCGGCGGTGCAGGCCGAAGGCCAGGGCCAGCGCGTGGCGGTGTTCGCCATCGGGCTCGACGGCTTCAAGAGCGTCAACGATTCTCTCGGACACGCGCTGGGCGACAGCGTGCTGCGCGAGGTGGCGCGACGGCTGATCGACCAGGCGGCGGCGATGCTCGCGCCGCCGCGCATCGCCGGGCATCACCTGGCGCGCCTGGGCAGCGACGAATTCGTGCTGGCGCTGCACGGCCACGTCGACCGCGCGGCGCTCGCGCGCTCGGCGAGCACGCTGCTCACCCTGCTCGACGGGCCGCTGGTCTGCGAGGAGCACGAGCTGCGCCTGTCGGCGTCTATCGGCATCGCCTGCTTTCCGGAGGACGGCGGCGCATCCAAGCTGATCGCACGCGCCAACGCGGCGATGCAGGCGGCCAAGGCAGCCGGCGGCTCGACCTACATGCTGTTCGAGCCGCGCATGCAAGACGACGCCCGCGACAAGCACGAGCTGCTGCGCGACCTGCGCCAGGCGATCGCGAACCAGCAGCTGGAGCTGTTCTACCAGCCGAAGATCGACGCTCGCAGTGGCCAGGTGACCGCAGCAGAGGCGCTGCTGCGCTGGCACCACCCGTTGCGCGGCACGCTGAGCCCGGAGGTGTTCATCCCGCTGGCCGAACGCCACGGGTTGATCGGCGCCCTAGGGAACTGGGTCATCGAGGACGCGTGCCGGCAGGCCAAGGTGTGGCGCGAGCGCGGTTTGAAGATGCGCATGGCGATCAACCTGTCGGTGTTCCAGATGCGCCAGAACGACCTGGTGGAGCGAATCCAGTCGGCGCTCAAGCGCCACGGCGTCAACCCGTCGCGGCTCACCTGCGAGATCACCGAATCGGTGGCGATGGAGGACACGCAGGTGACGCAGCGCACCTTCGAACGGCTGGGACAGGCCGGCATCCACCTGTCGATCGACGATTTCGGCACCGGCTATTCGAGCCTGAGCTACCTGCGCCGCTTGCCGGCCACCGAGCTCAAGATCGACCGCAGCTTCGTGATGGACCTTGACAGCAGCGCCGACGCGCGCGCCATCGTCGACGCGGTGCTCAAGCTGGCCCATGCGATCGGGCTGAAGGTGGTGGCCGAGGGGGTGGAGACCATCCGCCAGCGCGACATCCTGCTCGAATTGGGCTGCGACGAGTTCCAGGGCTACCTGTTCGCACGCCCGATGTCGGCGCGCGGTTTGCTGCTGTGGGCAGTCGACGACCGGCCGATGAAGAACGCCTTCCGGCCCTCCTTGTTCGGGGAGACGGGGGCCATCTCGCTTCAGGGTCTCGGGCCCGCCGCCCCGCGCTCGTAGCCCGCCCTTTCTACAATGGCGTGATGAACCCGACCTACACCCGCGCCCAGTCGCTGCCCGAGATCCTTCAGCAGCGCATCGTCGTGCTCGACGGTGCCATGGGCACGATGATCCAGCGCTACAAGCTGGCAGAGGCCGACTACCGCGGCGAGCGATTCCAGCATCACTTCAAGGATCTCAAGGGCAACAACGAGCTGCTGCAGTTCACGCGGCCCGACGTGATTCGCGAGATCCACGAGCAGTACCTGGCGGCGGGCGCCGACATCATCGAGACCAACACCTTCGGCGCAACCTCGGTGGCGCAAGAGGATTACGGGCTTGCGGCCTGCGCGCGCGAGATGAACGTCGCCGCCGCGAGGCTGGCACGCGAGGCCTGCGACAAGTACAGCAGCGCCGACAAGCCGCGCTTCGTCGCCGGCGCGCTCGGCCCGACGCCGCGCACCGCCAGCATCAGCCCCGACGTCAACGACCCGGCGGCGCGCAACGTGACCTTCGACGAACTGAAGGATGCGTATTACGAACAGGCGGCGGGCCTGCTGGAGGGCGGCTGTGACCTGTTCCTGGTAGAGACCATCTTCGACACGCTGAACGCGAAAGCCGCGATCTTCGCGCTCGACGAGCTGATGGAAGCCACCGGCGAGCGGCTGCCGGTCATCATCTCGGGCACGGTGACCGATGCCTCCGGCCGCATCCTCTCGGGCCAGACGGTGAGCGCTTTCTGGCACAGCGTGCGCCACGCTCGGCCGATCGCGGTGGGCTTGAATTGCGCGCTCGGCGCGACGCTGATGCGGCCCTACATCGAGGAGCTGGCGAAGGTGGCGGGCGACACCTTCATCAGCTGCTATCCGAACGCCGGCTTGCCCAACCCGATGAGCGAGACCGGTTTCGACGAGACGCCGGAGATCACCGGCAGCCTGGTCGAGGAGTTCGCGAAGTCGGGCTTCCTCAACATCGCCGGCGGCTGCTGCGGAACGACGCCGGAACACATCGCCCAGATTGCGCAGCGTGTGGGCAAGTACAAGCCGCGCTGCCTGCACGACGGGGCATTCACCAAGCTGCTGGCGGCCTGAGCCGGACGAAAGTCGGCACCCGCGCGCAGCACCGGCTCACCCGAGCTGCAACAAGCGCTCCAGGTTCAGCCGCAGTTTCACGTCATGCGGCGCGACGCCGCCGGTGATCTCGCAGGCCTTCTGGCGGATGTCGCGCATCGCCGGCTCGCCGAGCGGCGTGCCGCTCTTGCCGACGATGCTTGCCACCACCGGCTCGTTGGCACGCCGGCCTCGCCGCAGCACGATGCCGATCTCGGTATTCGCAAGGCGCACATAGCTGCCCGGCGGGTAGATGCCCAGTGCCTTGATGATGGCGGCGCCGGCTTCGTCGGCCTGCTGGTTCTCGTCCACATACGCCGCCTTGGCTGCCGCGGTGGCGGCCATCGCCTGGCGCGCCTTGCGCGGGCTCAGGCGCGCGGCGAAGATGTCTGCACGCTGGATCAGGCGCGCCAGCTGGAGCATCGGCGGCAGATCCGCGAGCGGCCCCGCCGGCGAGCTGTGGTGGTGTTCCACCGCCTCCAGCCACAGCCGGTCGGCCACGCCCAGCTCGCGCATGCGCTGCGCTGCGCGCAGCGCGTGGCCATCGATCATCGTGCGTTGGGGCGGCGTGACCGGCCCGTCCTGCAACGCGAGCTGGTCCTGCAGCGAGGTCATCGCAAGGTTCATCGTCAGCGCCGCACGCCGCAGCGAAGGCCGCCACTCGGCAGGCCAGGCGAGATGGCGCGCGGCGAGCTCGCACACGCCCATGACGAGCAGCGCATGCGTCACGCTGTACTGGTGGAGCTCGCTGGTCGTGCTGTGGATCAGCATCAGCAGGGCGGCATCGGCGTCGCCGTCGAGCAGCATCAGCGCGTCGCGCTCCAGGCGATGCACGCGCGTGGCGAAGTCCGACTGGGGCGGGTCGTGCAGCAGTGCGCTCGCGCGCAGCATCACGCCGTGCCATGCGGCGACCGGGTCGTCGAGGTCTTTGCGCGGCGCGGCCGGTGCGCAGTCGGCCGCGTCGGGGACGGCCCGGGCGATCTGCCCCAGCAGTGCATTGCTGCGCACCATCGAGTCCAGCTTGCCGGCCAGCGCCTTCTTGAACTGCTCCGAGTCCCGGCTGTCGACGTAGACGCCGCGCGCGATCAGTTGCTGGCGCTGCTGCTCGTCAGCCAGCAGCGTGCCGCGCGCCAGCAGCAGCCGGCCCGAGGCGTCGCGCAGAGCGACGGGGATCGGTTGGCCGACTCGAAGGGCGGTGGGCGGGAGCTGAACGACGGGCATCGGGAGAGAGCGGCGCATGCGCCGGCAGGCACTGCGGCGTCATGGCTGATTTCGGCAGTTGGCCCGGTAACTTGAACGCCGCGCGGCGGGCGCCTCCCCGTACAATCGGCGCCTCGTCCAAGGAGCGTTGCGACAGCCGGTCATCCACCTGCTGCCAGGCTTGGGCCGATGTATTTCAACGGCGCTCACCCGACCTCCTGGCCGCGGTGAGTTGCGCGGCCGTCCGATTCCGATGTTGCCGCCTGCCATGACTTCTTCCTCCGCCTCGCCTGCCCCGACGTCTTCACGTGCCGTCGTCCCGATGAAGCTCTCGGGTCTCGAACCCGTGTCGATCGGCGAGGGCTCGCTGTTCGTCAACATCGGCGAGCGCACCAACGTGACCGGCTCCAAGGCCTTCGCCCGGCTGATCCTCAACGGCGAGTTCGAGAAGGCGCTCGCCGTCGCGCGCCAGCAAGTCGAGAACGGCGCGCAGGTGATCGACATCAACATGGACGAGGCCATGCTCGACAGCAAGGCCGCGATGGTGCGCTTCCTGCACCTGATCGCCTCCGAGCCCGAGATCGCGCGCGTGCCGATCATGATCGACAGCTCCAAGTGGGAGGTGATCGAGGCGGGCCTGAAGTGCATCCAGGGCAAGGGCATCGTCAACTCGATCTCCCTGAAGGAGGGCGTCGAGGCGTTCAAGCACCAGGCCAAGCTGGTGCGCCGCTACGGCGCGGCAGCAGTTGTGATGGCCTTCGACGAGAAGGGCCAGGCCGACACCTACGAGCGCAAGACCGAGATCTGCGAGCGCGCCTACCGCATCCTCGTCGACGAGGTCGGCTTTCCGCCCGAGGACATCATCTTCGACCCCAACATCTTCGCGATCGCCACCGGCATCGAGGAGCACGACAACTACGCCGTCGACTTCATCAACGCCACGCGCTGGATCAAGCAGAACCTGCCGGGCGCCAAGGTCAGCGGCGGCGTGTCGAACGTGAGCTTCAGCTTCCGCGGCAACGACCCGGTGCGCGAGGCGATCCACACGGTGTTCCTGTACCACGCGATCAAGGCCGGCATGGACATGGGGATCGTCAACGCCGGCATGGTCGGCGTCTACGACGACCTCGACTCTGACTTGCGCGAACGCGTGGAGGACGTGGTGCTGAACCGCCGGCCCGACGCGGGCGAGCGTCTGGTCGAGGTGGCCGAGAGCGCCAAGGGCGCGGCCAAGGACGACAGCGCCAAGCTCGCCTGGCGCGCCAAGCCCGTCGACGAGCGGCTCGCGCATGCGCTGGTGCACGGCATCACCGATTTCATCGTGGACGACACCGAAGAGGTCTACCGGCGCATCAAGGCCGCCGGCGGGCGCCCGCTGCACGTGATCGAAGGCCCGCTGATGGACGGCATGAACATCGTCGGCGACCTGTTCGGCCAGGGCAAGATGTTCCTGCCGCAGGTGGTGAAGAGCGCGCGCGTGATGAAGCAGGCGGTGGCGCACCTGCTGCCCTACATCGAGGAAGAAAAGCGCCTGCTGATCGACGCTGGCGGCGAGGCCAAGCCCAAGGGCAAGATCGTCATCGCGACGGTGAAAGGCGACGTGCACGACATCGGCAAGAACATCGTCACCGTCGTGCTCCAGTGCAACAACTTCGAGGTCGTCAACATGGGCGTGATGGTGCCGTGCCAGGACATCCTCGCGCGCGCCAAGGTCGAAGGGGCCGACCTGATCGGCCTGTCGGGCCTCATCACGCCGAGCCTCGAGGAGATGCAGCACGTCGCCTCGGAGATGCAGCGCGACGAGCACTTCCGCATCAAGAAGATCCCGCTGCTGATCGGCGGCGCGACCACGAGCCGCGTGCACACCGCCGTCAAGATCTCGCCGCACTACGACGGCCCCGTCGTCTACGTGCCCGATGCGAGCCGCAGCGTGAGCGTGTGCAGCGACTTGCTGTCGGACGACCGGGCGGCGGCCTACATCGCGGAACTGAAGACCGACTACGAACGCGTGCGCCAGCAGCACGCGAACAAGAAGGCGACACCGCTGGTGAGCCTGGCCGAGGCACGCGCCAACAAGACACCCATAGCCTGGGCGAGCTACGACGCGCCGCAGCCCAGGTTCATCGGCCGCCGCGTGTTCAGGAACTACGACCTCGCGGAGCTGGCGCAGGTGATCGACTGGGGCCCGTTCTTCCAGACCTGGGACCTGGCCGGCGCCTACCCGGCGATCCTCACCGACGAGATCGTGGGCGAGTCGGCGCGGCGCGTGCTGAGCGACGGCCAGCGCATGCTAAAGCGGTTGATCGAGGGCCGCTGGCTGAGCGCCAACGGCGTGATCGGCCTGTTCCCGGCCAATACGGTCGGCGACGACGACATCGAGATCTACAGCGACGAAACACGCAGCGAGGTGCTGATGACCTGGCGTGGCCTGCGCATGCAGAGCGAGCGGCCCGTGGTCGATGGCGTCAAGCGTCCGAACCGCTGCCTTGCCGACTTCGTCGCGCCCAAGGGCTCGGGCATTGCCGACCACGTGGGCCTGTTCGCCGTGACGGCGGGCATCGGCGTCGACAAGAAGGAAAAGCAGTTCCTCGACGATCTCGACGACTACAGCGCGATCATGCTGAAGTCGCTCGCCGACCGGCTGGCCGAGGCCTTCGCCGAGCGCATGCACCAGCGGGTGCGCACCGAGCTGTGGGGGTATGCGGTTGGCGAGACGCTCTCCAACGCCGAGCTGATCGCCGAGAAGTACCGCGGCATCCGCCCCGCACCCGGCTACCCGGCGTGCCCGGACCACACGGTCAAGCGCGAGATGTTCCGCGTTCTGCAGTGCGAGGACGTCGGCATGGGCTTGACCGAAAGCCTCGCGATGACGCCGGCGGCGAGCGTGAGCGGCTTCTACATCGCGCATCCGCAGGCGAGCTACTTCAACGTCGGCAAGATCGGCGAGGACCAGGTGCGCGACTGGGCCGAGCGTTGCGGGCAGGACGTCGATCGGGTCCAGCGCTCGCTCGCGTCCTTGCTCTGACGACTGCGGGTGCGGTGCGTTGCAGTTCGTGACGCGCCGAAACATCTGCTCTCAACATCCGCGCTTTCGGTCGCGCGTGGGGTGCTCGCTCACACGGCTTCGCAGCCGCTTTCCGTGACGCAGTTCACGATCCACTTTTGCGTTGTGCCAAGGATTGAACGGATGGCGCTGGCACGCGCCCTGCGTTTTCGCACCCCAAACAAACCACTTCGGGGTCGGAATGAACGCAGGTCTGAGCATGGCTGCGCGCATCGGGCGTTTCGCTCGGGCAGTGCAATGGGTGGGGCTGAGTGCGGCGCTGGCCGCCCTGGTCGCCGGCTGCGGCGGCGCCAGTGAACAGGACGCGGAGCCGGACGCGCCGGCTTCACGCGCCGAAGCGGCGCGCTTCCTGACGCAGGCAACGTTCGGCCCGACCGAGGCCGAGATCGAGCGGGTGCTGAGCCTCGGTTACGCCGGGTGGATCGACGAGCAGTTCGCCAAGCCGCGTGCCTCGCACCGCAGTGCCTGGGAGGCCGCCGACGCCGCGGCCAAGGCGGTCAACGCCGGCAACTCGGCCGGGCAAGACGGCGTGATCAACAGCTTCTGGCAGCAGGCCCTCGCCGGGGAAGACCAGCTGCGACAGCGCACCGCCTTCGCGCTGTCGCAGATCTTCGTCATCTCGATGCAGGACGCCACGGTGGGCGACAACCCGCGCGCGGTGGCCGCCTACGTGGACCTGTTGAACGAACACGCCTTCGGCAACTACCGCGACCTGCTGCAGGGCGTATCGCTGCACCCGATGATGGGCGCCTATCTCAGCTCGATGCGCAACCAGAAGGCCGATGCGCGCACCGGCCGCGTACCGGACGAGAACTACGCCCGCGAGGTGATGCAGCTGTTCTCGATCGGGTTGCACGAACTCAACGCCGACGGCTCGGCACGGACCACAGGCGGCAGCCCCCTCGAGACCTACACCGCCGCCGACATCGCGGGGCTCGCCAAGGTGTTCACCGGCTGGAGCTGGTCGTGCCCCGCGTGGCCCGACAACGGCTGCTTCTACAACGGCGCGGTCGGCGGCAGTTCGGACCCCGACCGCAGCTTCAAGGCCATGTTCGGCTACCCGCAGTTCCACAGCGTTGAGGAGAAGACCTTCCTCGGCGCGACGATCGCGGCGCAGTCGCGCGGCGACCCCGAGGCGAGTCTACGCGCGGCGCTCGACACGCTCTACCAGCATCCCAACGTCGGGCCCTTCATCGGCAAGCAGCTGATCCAGCGCCTGGTAACCAGCAACCCCGGGCCGCAGTACGTGGCGTCGGTGGCGGCAGCCTTCGACAACAACGGCGCCGGCGTGCGCGGCGACATGCGCGCGGTGCTCAAGGCGGTGCTGCTGCATCCCGACGCGCGCGCGACCTCGGACACGGCGGGCAAGCTGCGCGAGCCGGTGCTGCGGCTTTCTGCGCTGCTGCGCGCCTTCGGCTACCGCTCCGACAGCGGGCTCTTTCGCGTGGGCAACACCGACAACCCCGGCACGCAGCTCGGCCAGACGCCGATGCGCTCGCCTTCGGTGTTCAACTTCTACCGGCCGGGCTACATCCCCCCCGGCACGCAGGCCGCGGCCGCCGATCTGGTGGTGCCGGAGATGCAGATCACCCACGAGACCAGCGCGGCGGGCTACGTCAACTACATGCGCGACGGCATCTCCCAGGGCTTCGGGCAGAACAACGGCACGATCAACGGCGTGGTACTCAACCGGCGGGATCTGCGTCCGGACTTCGAGACCGAAACCGCCTTGGCCGACAAGCCGGCGGAGCTGCTCGCGCGCATCGACGATCGGCTTCTGTTCGGCGCGATGCCCGAGGCCTTGAAGGCCGAGATCCAGGCCGCGATCGAGAGCATCGCGATCCCCGTGCTGAACACCGGCGCGACCAACCAGGCGCAGATCGACGCGGCCAAGCGCAACCGGGTCAACGCCGCGCTGCTGCTGACCGTGGTCTCCCCCGAATTCCTGGTCCAGAAATGAGACGAGGCAGGACGAACATGAACATCCACAACGCCTCTCGCCGCCAGTTCCTGCGCCATGCGAGCGCCCTGTCGGCCACCGTCGGCAGCGTCGCCGCGCCGCTGGCGCTCAACCTCGCGGCGCTGGGCAGCGCATCGGCGCAGGCGAGTTCGGACTACAAGGCCATCGTCTGCATCTTCCTGTTCGGCGGCAACGACTCGATCAACATGGTGCTGCCCACCGACGGCGCGTCGTGGGCCAACTACACGGCGGTGCGCAACCAGGCGCCGGAGTCGATCGCGCTGCTGCCGCCCGGCACGGCGGTCAACACGGGTGCGCCGGCGGGCTCGCCGGCACGCCTGGGCGGCGTGCTGCCGATCAACCCGCTCAACGCGCAGGGCCGCAGCTTTGCGCTGCACCCGGCGATGGCGGCGCTGCAGGCCTTGTTCGATACCGAGCGGCGCCTGGCGATCCTGCCCAGCACCGGCCCGCTGGTCATGCCGACGAGCAAGGCGCAGTACGGCCAGGCCTCGCATCCGAAGCCGGCCAGCCTGTTCTCGCACAACGACCAGCAAAACACCTGGCAATCGTTCCGGCCCGAAGGCGCCACCCAGGGCTGGGGCGGTCGCATGGGCGACCTGTTCGCGGCGCAGAACGCCCGCCCCGTCTTCACGGCGATATCGACCTCGGGCAATTCGGTCTGGCTGGCCGGCGAGACAGTCAAGCAGTACCAGGTGGGGACCAACGGAGCGATCCGCATGGGCTCCGACGGCAACGGCCGCATCTACGGCTCGGCAGAGGTGGCACGCGCGCTGGAGCGCATCGTCGGCGGCAGCCGCGGCACCCATCTGTTCGAGGCTGACCTGGCGACGGTGTCGCAACGCGCGCTCGACGCCGAACTCACGCTGCGCAGCGCACTCAAGCCCGCCAGCGATCCGCTGTTCGGAACGCCTCCGGCGTCGGGCGGCTACAGCGCCAACAGCGACCCCAAGCTCCAGTACGACAACCCGCTGACCGGCACGCGCTCGGCCAACAACCTGGCCCAGCAGCTGCAGGTCGTCGCGCGCATGATCGACGCCAGCAGCGGCGCGAGCATCGGTGCGCGGCGCCAGGTGTTCTTCGTGAGCCTCGGCGGCTTCGATACGCACGACAACCAGAACCGGGCACACGCCGACCTGATGGCGCGGCTCGCGCACGGCATGCAGTACTTCGACGCGGCGCTCGGCGCGATGGGCGCGCGCCATGCCGTGACGACCTTCACCGCCTCCGACTTCGGCCGCACCTTCACGAGCAACGGCGACGGTACCGACCACGGCTGGGGAGCCCACCACTTCGTGATGGGCGGTGCGGTGCGCGGGGGCGACTTGTACGGCAGTTTTCCCGTGCTGGGCGCGAAGAACGCGAACAACAACAATTTCGACAGCAGCCCCAACCAGCTCGGCAATGGCAGCCTGCTGCCCGAAAACTCGGTCGACCAGCTCGGTGCCACGCTGGGGCGGTGGTTCGGGCTCAGCGATTCTCAGCTGCTCGATGTGTTTCCCAACCTGCGCAACTTCGACGCGTCACGGCGCAATCTCGGCTTCATGGTGTGATGGCTGCATGCGCTGGTGCGCGAGTGGGCGAACACAAACCAGCACTGCGTTACAACTGATTCAGGGTCTGAGGCAACGACTGCCGGCCTTTGCTCGTTCAAATCGCGGGTGCAAGCCCGCCTCAAAACGACAAAGGAGCCCTGATGACAAGCAACACGTCGACTCTTGCTGAGCCGCCCCGAAGTGCCCTGGCGCGAAACGCCTGGCTGGCGGCGGGCGGATTGGCACTGGCCGCCGCGGGCCTCGCGGCTGGACTGGCTTGGCGGCCGGCACCCGAGACCGAGTTGATCGCGCCCGGATCAGTGCAAGCAACCGCCGCGTCGCTGGCGCCCAACGAGACCATCGTCGCGCCGGCCGACGGGCCCGCCGACGAAGTCGAGCCTGCGGCCGCGCCGCAGCCGGCGCCGAAGAAGAGCATCGCCAAGCCGGCGGCAAAGCGCAGCTCCCGCACGGCGGACACCCAGCGTCCTTCCCAGACGGCGAGTCGCCACGCCGCGGCCACATGCACCCATTGCGGCGTGGTCGAAGGCGTGCGCGAAGTGCGCCGCAAAGGACAGGGGACCGGTCTCGGCGCGGTAGCCGGCGGCGTGGTGGGCGGTGCGGTCGGCAACCAGATGGGCAAGGGCAACGGCCGCAAGGCCATGACGGTGCTCGGTGCCATCGGCGGCGGCCTGGCGGGCAACGAGATCGAAAAGCACGCACGCGGCGAGACCGTCTACGAAGTGCGGGTGCGCATGGACGACGGCAGCCTGCGCACGCTGCAACAGAAGACGGCGCCGGCGCCCGGCGCGCGCGTCACCCTCGAGGGCAACACGCTGCGGGTGACGAGCGGCGCCTGACCCGCGAGGGAGCCGCGCCGCGTGGATGCGGTGCTGGCCCCGTCAAGCCGCCGAGGCCAGCACCCGCCGCGACTGGATCGCCTCGGCCACGTGGGCCGTCTGCAGTTGCGGCTCGCCCGCCAGATCGGCCACGCTGCGCGCGATGCGCAGGACGCGGTGGAAACTGCGTGCCGACCACCCGAGCCGCGCCGCGGCGTTCTGCAGGAACTGGGTGGTTTGCGGTGACAGCGCACAGTGCACGTCGATCGCGTCGCCGGCGAGCGCGGCGTTCAGGCAGCCCTGTCGCTCGTGCTGGCGCGCCTGCGCCGCCGCCACGCGGGCGGCGACCGCGGCGCTCGTTTCACCGTCGGGCGCGACGGCGAGCACCGGCGCAGGCACTGCCGGCACCTCGACCTGCACGTCGATGCGGTCGAGCAGCGGGCCGCTGAGCCGCCCCTGGTAGCGCGCGATGCTGTCCGGTGAGCAGCGGCAGGCGCGCAGCGCGCTGCCGTGGTGGCCGCAGGCGCACGGATTCATGGCCGCGATCAGCTGGAAGCGCGCCGGGAACTCCGCCTGCCGCGCGGCACGCGAGATGACGATGCGGCCGGTCTCCAGCGGTTCGCGCAGTGCCTCCAGGGCAGCCCGCTGGAACTCGGGAAGTTCGTCGAGGAAGAGGATGCCCTCGTGAGCGAGCGATATCTCCCCAGGCCGCGGCGGCGAGCCGCCGCCGACCAGCGCCACCGACGAGGCGCTGTGGTGCGGCGTGCGCAGCACGCGCTGACCCCAGCGCCGCGGGTCGAAGCTGTTGTTCAGGCTCAGTACGGCCGCCGATTCCAGCGCCTGCATCTCCGACAGCGGCGGCAGCAAGCCGGCAAAGCGCTGCGCCAGCATCGACTTGCCCGTGCCCGGCGGGCCGACCATCAGGACCGAGTGGCCCCCGGCGGCGGCGATCTCCAGTGCCCGCTTCGCGCCGGCCTGGCCTTTCACGTCCCGCAGATCGAGCGTTGACGCCGAGGTCGTCCGGCGTTCGGCCACGGCCGTCGGTAGCGTCTGCGCGGCATCGCCGGGCAACAGCATTTGCACCACCTCGAGCAGATGCGCGGCCGGGTGGATCGTGAGCCCGTCGACCAATGCCGCCTCGCGTGCGCTGAGCTGCGGCAGCACGAGCGCGCGCTGCGTGCCGAGCCGGCGCAAGGCCAGACTCATGGCCAGCGCGCCACGCACCGGCCGCAGGTCGCCGGCCAGCGAGAGTTCGCCGGCGAACTCGTAGCGCGCGAGCCGCTCGGCATCGATCTGCCGGCTGGCGGCGAGGATGCCCAGCGCAATCGGCAGGTCGAATCGCCCCGACTCCTTGGGCAGGTCGGCCGGCGCCAGGTTGACCGTGATGCGCTTGTTGGTGGGGAACTCGAACCCGCTGTGCAGCAGCGCCGCACGCACCCGCTCGCGCGCTTCCTTCACCTCGGTGTCGGCCAGGCCCACCAGCGTGAAGCTGGGCAGGCCGTTGGCGAGGTGGACCTCGACGGTGACTTCGGGAGCGGCGAGCCCGTCCAGGGCCCGGCTGTGCAAGACGGCCAGCGACATCGGTGATCTTCTCTCCGGCGCG
>CAJPFZ010000244.1 GCA_905339355.1 Burkholderiaceae bacterium | reverse complement strand
CAGACCGACCCGCAGGCGATGCGCGACACGCTGCTCGCATGGGGCGCGAACACGCTGCTGCTCAAGCTCGGTGCCGAAGGGGTGATCCTGCACGCGCAAGGTACTAGCGAGACCATTGCCGGGCACCGCGTCGACGCGCTCGATGCGACCGGCGCCGGCGACTGCTTTGCCGGCGCCTTGCTCGCGCGCCTCGCCATGGGCGACGAGCTGCGCCAGGCGACGCACTACGCCAACGCCGCCGCGGCACTGTCGACGCTGGGCTACGGGGCCATCGCCCCGATCCCTCGCGCCGAGGACGTGCTGCGCCTGCTTGCCGGGAGCCCCTCGGCACCGCGACCTCCTGCCTGACCCCGCGCCCGCTTCCGGGCGCATTCCCCACCCCTCAACCGTGATGAGGAAGACCATGAAGAGACTCATGTCCGCCGTTGCCGTCGGCCTGTGCGCGATGACCGTGTCCGCCGCGCCGCCGAAGCTCGAGGTGATCGCCGAATGGAACAGGCTGTCCTACGACCTCGGCGACCCCGCGGCCGAGAAAGCCTACGAGGAGGCGCAGACCTACAAGAAGGTGCTGATGCAAGGCGCCAAGGTCGACTCCAAGGGCAACATCTACGTGAGCACCGCGCGCTGGGGCGGGCCCGAGATTCCGGCCACCCTGTCCAAGCTCGTGAAGAAGAACGGCCAGTGGAAGCTGCAGCCGTTCCCCAGCAAGCAGATGAACGACGTGGCCAACCCGAAGGGCCTGAAGGCGGTGCTCGGTTTCGAGATCGACCGCAATGACGTGATGTGGATCCTCGACCAGGGCCACGTCGCGGGCGCTCCCTCGAAACCGGGTGACGAGAAGCTTGTCGGCTGGAACCTGAAGACCGGCAAGGAAGTGGCGCGCTACGAGTTCAGCGATGCCGACAGCGACAAGAAGTGCTCGTTCCTGAACGACGTGGCGGTCGACAACGACGCCGGCGTCGTCTACATCAGCGACTCGGGCATCTTCTGCGATCCGCTCAAGGGCGGCATCATCGTCTACGACATCAAGGCCAACAAGGCGCGCCGCGTGCTCTCCGCGCCGGAATGGGTCAACAACGAAAACTTCACCTTCAAGATCCACGGCCGCGATGTGCTCAAGCCGAAGGACGGCAAGCCCAACGGCATGAAGACCGGTGCCGATGGCATCGCCCTCTCGGGCGACAAGAAGACGCTGTACTGGACCAACCTCACCGGCAATCGCCTGCTCAGCCTGCCTACCGCGCTGATCCGCGATTTCAGCAAGAGTGAAGAGGACATCAAGAAGGCCGTCAAGGTCGAGGCCACGCTGCCTTCCAACACGGACGGCATGACCGCCGACCGCAACAACAACCTCTACATGACGGCGCTCACGCTCAACGGCCTGATGAAGCGCGACGCGAAGACGGGCGAGGTCAGCACCTTCGTCACGAGCGACGAGATCTCCTGGCCCGACACGCTCGCCTGGGGCCCGGGCGGAACGCTGTACCTCGTGTCCAACCACCTGCACCTGTGGGTGGACGGCGACATGGACTTCGACAACCCGAAGGTGCCGAACTTCCGCATCTACCGCATGAAGCTGGGCGCCAAGCCCTACACCGCGAAGTGATGCTGCCGGCGGCGCGTCGTGCGCCGCCGGTCGCGCGTTCACGGCCCGGCGGCTCCTGCCCGCGCGTGGCGTGCCAGTCTGTCCTGCGTTCGATTGAAGGAGACGTGAGATGGTGAGACTCGTTCTGATCTTCCTCGCCACTTTGTGGATCAACGCAGGCGCCCTTGCGGCACCTGCTGCCAAGGTGCTCAAGGTGGGCATCGGCCTGAACGCGGACACGCCTCAGGGCCAGGGCATCCAGCAATTCGCGCGGCTGGTGGAGGAACGCAGCCAGGGCCGCATCAAGATCGAGTTCCACCCCGGCGGCAGGCTGGGCGACGACGTCAGCATGGTGGAGGCGCTGCGCGCGGGCAAGCAGGACATGACCTGCCCGGACAGCTCCACGCTCGCCCGGTTGGTGAGCGACTTCTCCGCCATCAACTACCCCTTCACCTTCCTGAGCGCCGAGGAGGCCGACCGCATCCTCGACGGGCAGTGGGGCGAGCGGCTGCTCGCGCGCCTGCCGCAACACGGCCTGATCGGGCTTGCGTTCTGGGAGAACGGCTTTCGCCACCTCACCAACAGCAAGCGCGCGCTGCCCACGCTCAATGACGTGACCGGTATCCGCATGCGCACCATGCAGAACGAGATGCTGATCGACAGCTTCAGGCAGATCGGCTTCGAGCCGGTGCCCATGCCTTTCCCGAAGGTCTATACCGCGCTCGCCGGCAAGGTGGTCGATGGGCAGGAGAACCCGCTGCCCACCATCGTGTCGAGCAGGTTCTACGAGGTGCAGCCTTACCTGACGCTGTCCCAGCATGTGTACTCGGCGTTCGTGCTGCTCATCGGCAAGCCGACCTGGGACACGCTGAACCCGGAAGACCGCCGCATCATCGCCGAGAGCGGACGCGAGGCGGCGCAGTTCCAGCGCCGCGCCAACCGTGAAGCCACCGCCGCCGCGCTGGGAACGCTCAAGGCCAAGGGCGTGCAGGTTGCGACCATCGACGTGCGCGAGAGCGAGAGGGTGCGCAACCGCTTGCGCCCGGTGCTGGAGCAGTACAACAAGCGCATCGGCGAATCGACCGTGCTGCAGATGTACGTGGAGCTGAGCCAGCTGCGCATGGAGCGCGGCCGCTACGCCGCCAAGCCGGCGCCATAGACCCGCGAGGCCTCGGGAATACGACGCCATTCGAATTCGGAGGATGCCCATGCGACGCGCGATCAAGCTGATCCTGTCGATGTCCGCAGCCGCAACCATCGGCACGGCCTGTGCAGACGACAGCCTGCACAAAGCTGCCTACCGCGGCGAGATCGAAACGGTCAAGCAGCTGCTGGCCAAGAAGCCGCTGGACGTGGACGAGCGCGACAGCTCCGGCGGCACCGCGCTGCATGCGGCGATGTTCCAGGACAACCTGCAGATCGTCGAGCTGCTGCTTGCGAACCAGTTCGACCCGAACGCGGTCGGCCCGCGCAACGGCTACACGCCGCTGCACGATGCCGTGTGGGCCAACAACGCCAAGGCGGCCGAACTGCTGCTCAAGCACGGCGCGCGCGCCGACATCAAGGGCAAGGACGGCCTCACGCCCCTCATGAAAGCCGAGCGCGAGAACAAGCCGGCGTTGGTGGACGTCTTCAAGCGCCACGGCGTCGCGCGGTAGGGCCGGCGTCCGAGCTGTCCTGAACGAAGCAGGCAGGGCGCTCACTCGCGCACGTAGAGCCAGCCGCCCGCGCGCACGACGTCGCCGCTGATCGCCAGCACGAGGCGGTCGTGCCGGCCGCGCCAGTGGTAGAGCCACAGCTCGTCTTGCGGGGCCGGCGGCGTGCCGTGCTGCCATTCGGCGCTGCCCGTGATCTCGCTGCAAGCGGGCGATGGGCAGCGCAGCCGCTCGTCCGGCGCGTCCATCAGGCGGCGCAGCTGCGCGGATCGCAAGGGCGCGGCCGTGGCATGCCTGGCCAGGCACTGCATCAGCCGGTGCTTCTCGCCGCCCCAGGCATCGACTGCTGGCGTCCAGCTGGCGCCCGAAAAGTGCCCCGGCGTTTGGCGCAGCTGCAGGTAGCGCTGCGACCACGCGAGCGCGTCGCCGCCGTCGCAGGCTCGTGCGGCGCCGACCGTGGCGACCGCGCCGAGCGCCGCGAGCAACAGCGCCAGCAAGACCCTCATGCCACGTGGCCCATGCACTCAACGCACTTGGCGCGCTTCAGAATCGCGCGGCGTTCGGCCAGGTCGATCACCTGCGAGAACGCGCCGCCCCAGCCAGGCTTCGCGTGCTGGAAACCCCTCACAAAATAAGGGAGCGCATCTTGAACGTCACTCGTCATGAGATCGGCACCGCCGTTGCCGCATTGTTCTTCAGCCTGGGCGCGGGCCCGGCACTTTCCGCCGGAGACCCCAGCCACGACATGCGGGCCTTGCGCATGCAGGAGAAGCAGCGTACCAACATCTACAAGGCCTGGTTCCCCGACCTGCCCACGGCCCGCAAGGCGGCGATCACCTTTCACGCCAACCTGCTCGAAGCCGAATACGACAAAGGCTATCTGGTGCTCGAGCTGGAGCGCGACGAAATCGGCACCCTGGTGCGGTTCGGCTTTCGCGTCGAAGCGGCGCCGGAGTACGTGCAGATGCGCGACGACTTCCTGAACCAGATCGAGCAGGCCGCCCAAGCCCGGCAGCCCGGCGCCGCCAGCACGGAAAGCACCAGCGTCGGCATCCAGTCCATCCCGAACTACTCCTGCTATGAAACGGTGGAGGAGACCTTCGCCGCGGCGCAGGCCTTCGCCACCAACTTCCCGGCGCTGGCGAGCTGGGTCGACGTCGGCGACTCGTGGCAGAAGAGCCGCGGCCTCGGCGGCTACGACATGCGGGTGCTCAAGCTGACCAACAGCGCGACCGCCGGCAGCAAACCCAAGCTCTTCATCAACAGCGCCATCCATGCACGCGAGTACACGACCGCGCCTCTGGTGCTGGAGTTCGCGCGCTGGCTCGTCAACGGATACGGCAGCAACGCCGACGCGACCTGGATCATGGACCACCACGAGGTGCACCTGCTGCTGCAGGCCAACCCCGACGGTCGGAAGAAGGCCGAGGGCGGCCTGTCGTGGCGCAAGAACACCAACACCGCGTATTGCGGCGCGACGAGCAACAACCGCGGCGCCGACCTGAACCGCAATTTCACCTTCGGCTGGAACGTCACCGGCGGCCAGGGGTCGAGCGGGAACGCCTGCGATGCCACCTACCGCGGCCCGACGGCCGGCTCCGAACCCGAGGTGCAGGCGCTGCAGGCCTACGTGCGCAGCATCTTCCCGGATCGCCGCGGCCCCAACCAGAGCGATGCGGCGCCGGCGGACACGAGCGGCATCCACCTGGACATCCACAGCTACAGCCAGCTCGTGCTGTGGCCCTGGGGAACGACCTCGACGCCGGCCCCCAACGGCACCGCGCTGCAGACGCTCGGCCGCCGCTTCGCGTGGTTCAACAACTACACGCCGCAGCAGTCGATCGGCCTGTACCCGACCGACGGCACCAGCGACGGCGTGAGCTACGGCGAACTCGGCGTGGCGGCTTACACCTTCGAACTGGGCACCAGCTTCTTCCAGAGCTGCAGCACCTACAACGGCACGATCAAGCCGAACAACCTGCCGGCGCTGATCTACGCGGCGAAGGTCGTGCGCGCGCCCTACCAGACACCGTCGGGCCCGGACATCACGACGGTCGCGCTCGGCAACGATGCGAGCGGCGCCGGCGTGACGGCCGGCACGCCGGTCACGCTGTCGGCCTCGGCCACCGACACGCGCTTCAACAACAGCAACGGCACCGAGGCGACGCAGAGCATCAACGCGGCCGAGGCATACATCGACGTGCCGCCGTGGGCGTCCGGCGCCACGCCGATCCCGCTCGCTGCGTCCGACGGCAGCTTCAACTCGCCGACGGAAAGCCTGAGCGGCACGCTGAACACCACGGGGCTGCCGCTCGGCAAGCACGTCGTGTATGTGCGCGCACGCGACGCATCGGGCCAGTTCGGGCCGGTCACGGCGCAGTTTCTCGTCATCACGAGCGTCGCGCCGCCGCAGAACAACGAGACCGAACCGAACGACAGCCGCGCGGCCGCCAACCCCGTCACCTCGCCGAAGACGATGAACGGCACCATGGGCTCGTCGAGCGACAACGACTACTTCGTCGTCGACCTGCCGGCGGGCCGATCGCTGCTGTCGCGGCTCGCGCCCAATGCGACCAGCGACTACGACCTCTACGTCTACGATGCGGCCGGCACGCTGCTCGGCCGCAGCGAGCTGGGCACCGGCGCGGTCGACCAGGTGACGGTGAGCAACGGCGGCAGCTCGACCGTGAAGCGTTACGTGCGCGTGAGGTACTACAGCGGCGGCACCGGCGCAACCAACGGCAAGTACACGCTGCAGCTGTCGTGGTGAAGGGCGAGTGAACCCGCGGGGTGCCGGCGTTCTGCCGGCGCCCCGCGTGCAGCCGTCAGGTCGGTGCCTGCTGCGCCTTGATCGCGAGGGACAGCCGGCGCCGGTGCAGCGCGAGCCACGACAGCGCGGCGGCGATCGCCAGCACCGGCACGATGGTGCCGAGGTTCAGCCAGGTCCACCCCTGCGTCGTGATCAGCGCGCCCGAGCCGAAGGAGGTGAGCGCCATCGTCGAGTAGACGCAGAAGTCGAGCGCCGCCTGGGCCGTGGTCTTCTCCTCCGGTGCGTAGGCCTCGGTGAACAGCGTCGTCCCGCCGATGTAGAGGAAGTTCCAGCCGACGCCCAGCATCAGCAAGGCGCCGAGGAAATGCATCAGGTCGACGCCGGACAGCGCGACTGCGATGCAGGCGGCATACAACAGCACGCCGATCGCCATGATCGGCAGCGTGCCGAAGCGCCTGATCAGCGAGCCGGTGAAGAAGCTCGGCACGAACATGCCCAGCACGTGCCATTCGAGCACCAGCGCCGTGCTGTGGAAGGCGTGCGTGTGTTGCGACATCGCGATCGGCGTGGCGGCCATCAGCAGGTTCATCACGCCGTAGCCGAGCGCGCACGTGATCACCGCGACGATGAAGATCGGCTGGGCGGCGATCTGCTTCAGCGCCCGCCCGGGGCGAGCGGCGGTCGGCAGCGGCAGGGCAGGGAAGCGGATGAACGAGATGACCGCCATCGACAGCAGCGCGACGCCGACGAGCGAGAGGTAGGCCCCCGCAAAGGGCACCGGGAAAACGTCGCGCGTGGCGTTCGCGAGGTTGGGGCCGGCCACCGCGCCGAGAATGCCCCCCGCGAGCACCCAGGAGATCGCACGCTCCTTGAACCGCGGCTCGACGATCTCGGTGGCGGCGAAGCGGTACAGGCCGGCATTGGCGTTGTAGTAGCCAGCCGTGAAGGTGGCCGCCACGAGCAGCCAGAACTGCCCCGAGGACGCTGCGTAGGCGCACAGCGCGGTCGACAGCGCTGCCACTCCCAGGCCGAGCTGGAACGCGCGGCGGCGGCCCCAGGCGCGCTGATGGCGCGCCACCAGGCCGCTGAACGCCGCGCCGCCCACGACGTAGCCGACCAGCGGCAGCGTCGCCATCCACGGCAGCGGCGCGAGGCTCAGGCCCACCAGCCCGTTGATCGCGATGAAGGTGACGTTGTTGACGAGAAAGAGACCCTGGCACAGGGTGAGCAGGGCGAGCTGGAGATTCATGCGCGGTGTCGACTCGGCAGGGTTCTTGTGTATCATTCAATGAATCGATTGAATGATAGGGGTCGCACTTCGATGGTGTCAAGCCGGTCGCCGAAGCACACCTTGTTCACGCGGTTCGCGGCGCTCGCCAAGGCGATGGCGCACCCGCTGCGGCTCGAGCTGCTGGAGCAGCTTGCGCAAGGCGAGCGCAGCGTGCAGCGCCTCGCCGACCGCGTGGGCACGCCCGTCGCCAATGCGTCGCAGCACCTGCGGCACCTGCATGGGGCGGGCCTCGTGACGGCGCGGCGCGAAGAGAAGTACGTCGTCTACGCACTGGCCGATGCAGCGGTGCTGGAGCTGCTGGCGGCACTGCGCCGGGTGTCAGAGCGCAGCGACGCGACGGTGAGGGAAGTCGTGCAAGGCTACTTCGCCGAGCGCGATGCGATGGAGGCGCTGACGCGAGGCGAACTGATCGCGCGCTACCGCGAAGGACTGGTCACGGTGCTCGACGTGCGGCCCGAAGACGAGTACGAACTCGCCCACCTGCCGGGCGCGGTCAACATCCCGCTCGAGCAGCTGGGCACGCGGCTCGCGCAGCTCGACCGCTCGCATGACATCGTGGCGTACTGCCGCGGCCCCTACTGCGTGCTGTCGTACGAGGCGGTGGAGCTGCTGCGCGGACGAGGTTTCAAGGTGCGCCGTCTCGAAGACGGGCTGCCCGAATGGCGCCTTGCCGGCCTGCCGGTGGCAAGCGGCCCCGCGGCGAAGCGCTGACCATGCCCGGCGCCGACCTTCAATGGGACTTGTTCCTGCGCGGCGCGGTCGCGAGCCTGCTGCTGTTCCATCTGCTGCACCTCGCGCTGCCGGGCGCCCGGCCGGCGGCACGGCTGGCGCTCGGCGGCTGGACGCTCTCGCTGATCGCCTATCTCTTCTGCCAGGAGCCGGCAATGATGCTGGCGTTGCCTCGGCCGCTGACGCTGCTCGCGCTGAGCCTGTGCGTGAGCAGCACGGCCTGGATGTGGGTGGCGGCGCGGGCGCTGTTCAACGACGACTTCGCCTTTTCGCTGCCAGTCGGCCTGGCGCTCGGTGCGATGGCGGCGCTGGGTCTGGCGGCGCGCGCGCCGCACCTGCCGGAACTGGCGGGCGCGATCCCGCTTGAGCTGATGGGCTCGCTGCTGGTGCTGCACGGCGCGGCAATGCTCGCCTTCACCGCGGCGACGCTGTGGGAACTGATGCGTGGCTGGCAAGACGACCTGGTGGCGCCGCGCCGCGCGGCGCGCCGCTGGGGGGCGATGCTGATCGGCGTCTACGCCCTGGTGGCTGTGCTCGTGGAGGTCGCGCTGCTGGGCCGCCCCGCCGGGCGGGTGCTGCCGCTGCTGCATGTGGCCGGGATCGGCAGCGTGACGCTCGCGCTCGCCTTGCTGGTGGCGCGGCGCTCGCTCGCGGACGTGATCGGGGAGCCGATGGCTGCGCCGCAGCCGGCCGTCGCCGCTCTGCCGGCGCAGCCGCCCGTAGCCTCCGCGGCGTTGCAGCGACTGACGAAGGCGATGAGCGCCGAGCGCCTGTACCGGCGCGAGGGGCTGACACTTGCTGCGCTTGCCGAAACGCTGGGACTCGGCGAGGCGGCGCTGCGTGGCCTGATCAACCAGCAGCTCGGCTACCGCAACTTCAACGACTTCCTGCACCATTACCGGCTACAGGAAGCCAGCGAGCGCCTGGCGGCCGAGGACCTGCCGATCCTCACCATCGCGCTCGAATGCGGCTATGGCTCGATCGGGCCGTTCAACCGCGCGTTCAAGCAGCGAATGGGGATGACGCCGAGCGAGTTCCGCGGCGCGGCACGCCTCGCGCGGGCATGAGTTGGCGTGGCGTGAGGCCGTCGGAAACTTTTGCAGCGTTTGCTGCAGATCTACATGCGGCCGTGCTGCACAGGCCCCGAGCCGGCTGGCGGCCCGGGGCAAGGCGTCTTACTTCGACTTGACGGAAGTCTTGTCGACCACCCGGCTGACGCCGTCGACGCGGCTTGCGATGTCCTTGGCGCGGGCCGACTGCGCTTGCGAGTCGACGAAGCCGCTCAGCTGGACTTCACCGTTGACGGTTTCCACGTTGATGGCCATGCCCTTCACGTCGGGATCGGCCAGCAGCGCCGTCTTCACCTTGGCGGTGATCGCGCTGTCGTCGACCTTCTGGCCGACGGTCGTGTCGTGGGCGCAACCCACGGTGGCGACAACAAACAGGGCTGACAGCAAGCCAGCAAACCAGCGTTTCACGAGAGTCATGACAGTTCCTTTTCTTTCGTTGACGGACGTGAAGTCCAGAGCAACTGCTGTACCCGCACCGCCTCGACGGGGCGCACTCAGCCGGCATGCCGATTGCCGCAGGCACGGATTGGACTCAAAGTGGCGCGCGAAGGGCTTCAGTGCAGCGTCGTCAGCCGCGCCTCCTCGATGCGGATGAAGCGCTCCGTGAAGGCCGCGAGCGCGCGGTAGAAGGGCGTCTGTGCGCCCTCCCGCAGCGCCGCTGTGAAGGGTGCGCTCCAGGCGCCGAGGTGCTGCGCCATGAAGCGCTGCTGCAAATCGGTGGCGCCGGCGAGCTGGTTGCCGTCGGCATCGCGCCGCGCTTCGTTCTCGCGAAAGATCAGGAGGTAGAGGAACTCGAGCTCGACCGCCACGTGGTCGGGCAGCTCGCGGAACTCGTCGGCGAGGTCGAAGCCGCCTTGCCTGTACAGCTCGAGCACGGCCATCGTCGAGTCCTGCATCAGCTTGCGCTCGCCGCTGAGCCAGTACGAGCCGTAGGGCTGCGCGAGCGGCTGCACCGGGCCGAGGAAGAGACGCGTGTAGTCGATCAGCAGCGTTTGCAGGTCTTGCGCGGCGAAGGCTTCGCCCAGCGCGCGCGCCTGCAGCGCGAGATCGTCATCGATTCGGCTGGCGGCACGCAGCATCGAGTCGAACAGCTCTTCTTCGGCGAACTCCGGCGCCGGCTCGTAGTAGCACGCCGACAGGAAACGGCACAGGTCTTCGCGCGCGGCGGCTTCGTCGGGGTGAATGGTCGGCATCTTGAAATCCTGAATGAGTAAGGGGGCCGGTTGAATGCGGCCCCCTTGGTTCACGCGGTGTGTCGGTCAGGCTCGCGGGCTGTACTTGCCAATGTAGTGAACGTTCGGCTTGGTGCCCTTGTTTTCGAGCAGACGGAACGACTTCTCCTTCTTCAGAATCTGCGCGATCTGGCTCTTCGGGTCTTCCTGGTCGCCGAAGATGCGCGCCTGCGTCGGGCAGACCTCCACACACGCGGGCTGCAGGCCGTTGAGCGTGCGGTGGTAGCAGAAGGTGCACTTCTCGACCACGCCGTCGCGGCGGATCGGCTGCAGGTCGCCGCCTTTCCACTGCGTCATCGCGGGCACCGGCGCGCCGGCCAGCTTTGCGGTCTCGGCGCCGGACGCCGTGCAGCCGGGGATGAGCGCCGTGGTGTCGGCCCATTGCGGCTGGGTCTTCTCGTCGTCGTAGTTGAAGCTGATCACGCTGTAGCTGCGGCCGTCGAGGTTGGACATGCCGAGCTTCTCGCTGCTGTACGGGCAGGCCTCCTGGCACGCCTGGCAGCCGATGCACAGCGCCGGGTCGTGCATCGTGATGCCCTCGGGCGTCTTGTACATCGCCTTGTGCGGGTTGGGCTTGGCCTTGCAAACCTCGACACAAGGCGCGTCGGTGCAGTGATTGCACATCACCGGCATCACCGAGTGCGTCACGTTCGGAAACTTTCCTTCGGTGCGGATGAGGAAGTCGCCCCAGTTGAAGCTTTGGTCCTCGCTGCGCGTGCGGGTGTTGTTCTCCGCCTTGCAGGCCATGGCGCAGGCCCCGCAGCCCACGCACTTCGAGAGGTCGATGACCATTCCGAGTCTTGTCATGATTCGCTCCTAGACCTTCTGGATCCGCACGCCGGTGAACCCGCCGTTGCGCGCGGTCGCGCCGCTCAGCCGGTCGTAGTCGTCGACGAGGATCTCGTTGTTGTTGCCGCCGCGCGGCGCCGACTTGGCGTAGTCTTTCGACGCGACGCGGCCGTAGGCCCAGTGCCCCTGCCCATAGCACTTGGCGACAGTGCCGGGGCGCACGCCCTCCCACAGCTTGAGTTCGGTGACGATCGAGCCGGCGGGCGAAGTGATCTTCACCGTGTCGCCCGACTTGAGGCCGAGCTTGGCGCCGTCGAGCGGGTTCATCTTCACCACGTCTGCCCACGACACGTCGCCCGGGTCGACCTTCTTGAACTCCTGGTACCAGGGCAGGTTGGCCGAAGTGCCTTCGCGGTTCAGGCGTGACTTGTAGTCGATGAAGGTGAACGGGTAGTCCTGCACGCTGCCGTGGCGCTTGGGCGCCTCGTAGTGCGGCACGAAGGCGAGCTCGCCACGCGCGAGGTAGCCGCTGACGGCGAGAATCTCGTCGGGCGTGGTGTCGTACTTCTTGGCGTGCTCCAGCAATCCCTTCTTCAGCGTCTCGCTGTAGAACTCGAACTTCTTGCTGGCGGTGCTGAACTTGCCGCCCCAGTTCTTCTTGAGCGCGTACTTCGGGCCGCTGAACATGCCCTTCTTCTTGAACTCCGCCCAGCCGGCGATCGGCGCGTCGCCCTTGAGGGCTTCCATGGGCGCCCATACGCTCGCGCTCTTCATCTTGGTGGCGATTTCGGAGAACTCGAGTGCGGTCGTCGGCGCCTTGCCGGTCTCGGGATCCTTGAACTCCTTGGAGTAGTAGTCGAAGAGGTTGGCGAAGCCGCGCGCCTTCAGCTTCTCGGCCAGCAGCCACATCACCTCGGTCTCTTCCTGCTTCACGTCCCACAGCCGCTTGACCGCCGGCTGCTGGATCGTGGCGTAACCGTGGCCGTTGCCGTTGTTGGTGACGATCGACCAGCCTTCGGCCGAGTTGAAGGTGGCCGGCAGCACGATGTCGGCGAATTGCGTCATCTCCGACGGGTTGATCACCATGTGCACGAAGAACGGCACCTTCTCCATCGCCTTGTCCCAGCGGTCGGCGCCGGTGCAGGAGAAGTTGAAGTTCGACCAGGTGGCGATCACCACCTTGGCCGCGCCCGGGTCCTTGAGCATGCCGTTGGCGACGTTGTTCGTGACCACGCCGCTGCCGGGCTTGGCGCCCATCATCGCGGGCATATCCTTGGCGCCGCGGCCGTCGAGCTTCTTGCCCTTGCTGGCCGTCTTGGCGAGCTCATCGACATACGCGTCGGCCTTGGGGAAGCTGTTCAGCGGCACGCCGCTGGCGCTTTGCCAGACGCCGCCTTCGACGTCGATGGAACCGAGCAGGCCATTGAGCGCATGCACCGCCATCGCGGCATAGGTGCCTCGCGGGCTCATCGCCACGCCGGGGCCCATCCACACCGCGGTCTTCGGCGCGGCCTTGGCCATCGCGCGGGCCACGCGCACGATCTGCGCCGCGGGGATCAAGGTTTCCTTCTCGGCCCAGCCCGGCGTGCGGTCCTTCAGCTCGAGGTTCCACCACTTTACGAGGCCGTAGGTTTCTTTCTCCTCGAACGCGGCTTCGTCGACCAGCTTGCCGGCTGCGAAGAGGTTCTTGCCGTCCTTGAAGTCGCCGACGAATTCGCGGTTCCAGCGGCCTTCGGTCAGCAGGACATGGGCGATGGCGCCGGCGAGCGCGCCGTCGGTGCCGGGGTTCACCGGCAGCCATTCCTGGCCCTTGGTGGCCACGTTCGACAGGCGCGGGTCGACGGTGATCACGGTGCCGCGCGCGACGATGTCGTGGAAGCGGTGCATGGTGTTGGGCACCATGCGGTTCGAGGCCAGCGGGTCGGTGCCCCACAGCACCAGGCAGTTGGTCTTTTCGAGGTCGTAGTCGCGGTAGCCGAAGAAGCCCTGCGTGAGCCCCGGGCCCATCTTCTCGGCTTCGGCGCAGATGGCGCTGTGCGAGAAGTAGTTGGGCGTGCCGAACACCTTGGGCAGCGTGCCGTAGAGCAGGTCGGTGGAGGTGGGCGAGTAGCGGCCGCGCAGATAGACGAGCTTTTGCGGTTCGCCGGCGCGGCGCAGTTCGATCATCTTGTCGGCCACCGTGTCGAGCGCTTCGTCCCAGCTGATGGGCACGAACTTCGGATCGACGCCGCGGCCCTTGGCGGGGTTGGTGCGCTTCATCGGCACCTTGATTCGGTCCGGGTCGTAGACCATCTGCGGGATCATGTGTCCGCGCGGGCAGACGTATCCGTGGTTGGTCTTGCTCGCCGGATTGCCGCGCACGCGCATCGCGCGGCCGTCCTGCACGTAGAGTTGTATTGCGCACCACTGGGTGCAGCCCTGGCAGGCCGTCGACACCCATTCACCAGGCGCGGGGCTGCTGGCCTCGGCCTTGTACGGGTACAGCGCACTCGTCATCGGCACCGGCTTGGGCCCCGTGGCACAACCGGTGGCCACCCATCCGGCCGATGCGCCGGAGGCCATGATGAAGGTTCGTCTTGTCAGTCTCATCGCCCGCTCCTGGTTTCTTGGACGCGATCACTCGCGACGGCGGAACTGTGCGCCGTTGGTCCGCGGCGTCGTTGAGCTATGACAAGCGATGGATTGGTTGACCCGAAGACTGAGCGCGTTGCTCGGGCACTATGGACACGAGCCGAAAAGTCGCCTACGGGATCGAGAACTCGACGATACGATGATTATGGTATGGTTGAAGAATGGAAGAATCCGAGGTGATCCGTGCACTCGCCGCGCTGGCGCAGCCCTTGCGCCTGCAGATTTTCCGGGTACTCGTCGTCGCGGGGCGCACGGGGATGACCCCCGGCGCACTCACCGAATACCTCGGCGTTCCGGGTACGACCTTGTCCTTCCACTTGAAAGAGCTGGCCAATGCCGGGCTGATCGGCCAAGAACGCCTGGGACGCCACCTGATCTACCGCGCTGCGTTCGAGCAGATGAACCAAGTGCTCGGCTACCTCACCGCCAATTGCTGTCGCGGCGATGAATGCCTCGACAACGGTGTTGTCTCCTGCAAACGCTGAGGCATGCGCTCAAACCCTAGCTTGCCATGACCACCCACGTCCTCATCCTCTGCACCCACAACTCGGCACGCAGCGTGTTGAGCGAAGGCATGCTGAACCACCTTGCCGGCAAACTCGGCAAGGACGTCCGCGCCCACAGCGCGGGCAGCGCGCCCAGCGGTCGCATCAATCCCTTCGCGATCGAAGCGTTGAAGAACGTCGGTGTCGAGACCGCCGGCTACCGCAGCAAGAGCTGGGACGAGTTCACGAGCGACGGTGCGCCGCCGCTGTCGATCGTCATCACGGTGTGCGACAGCGCTGCGGCCGAAACCTGCCCCCTGTTCTTCGGTGGCCCGGGTGCTCAACCAGTCAAGGTGCATTGGGGCTATCCGGACCCCTCCAACGCCGAGGGCGGCGACGAGGGCAAGCGCCGGGCGTTCGAGCTGACGCGCCAGGCCATCGGCTACCGCATGCTGCAGCTTATGGCCTTGCCTCTGGAGACCATGGACCGGGCCGCATTGCAGGCGGCCCTGGTCGAGATCGGCCGCAGCTAAGGCGCGCGCAATGAGCACGACCACCTTGCCTCCAGCCGCTGCCGTGGCGCCGCTGAGTGTCTTCGAGCGCTATCTCACCGTCTGGGTGTTCCTGTGCATCGTGGCCGGCATCGCGCTCGGCGAGATGTTCCCCGGTCCTTTCCAACTCATCGGCCGCATGGAAGTTGCCAAGGTCAATCTGCCGGTCGGGCTGCTGATCTGGGTGATGATCATTCCGATGCTGCTGAAGGTGGACTTCGGCGCGCTGCATCAGGTGAAGAGCCACTGGCGCGGCATCGGCGTCACCTTGTTCATCAATTGGGCGGTCAAGCCGTTCTCGATGGCGCTGCTGGCCTGGATCTTCATCCGCCACGTGTTCGCTGCTTATCTGCCGGCTGACCAGGCCGACAGCTACGTGGCCGGGCTCATCCTGCTGGCGGCGGCGCCTTGCACCGCGATGGTCTTCGTGTGGAGCCGGCTCACCGGCGGCCATCCGCTGTTCACGCTGTCTCAGGTGGCGCTCAACGACACGATCATGGTGTTTGCCTTCGCGCCGATCGTCGCGCTGCTGCTCGGCCTGTCGTCGATCGTCGTGCCGTGGGACACACTGATCACGTCGGTGGTGCTCTACATCGTGATCCCGGTGATCCTTGCGCAACTGTGGCGCAAGGCCTTGCTCAAGCGCGGGCAGGC
>CAJPFZ010000243.1 GCA_905339355.1 Burkholderiaceae bacterium | reverse complement strand
GCGGCGGTCACTACCCTGACGAGCATTCGACGCGAGCCACCCCGGCTGCGCCACGCCACGAAGGGACTGCGCATGACCCCACCCTTGCACTCGGCCGCCGACGCCGCCATCAGCGCCGCCCCCGGCGTCCCCATGGCAGGGGCGGGCCTCGGCGTGCCGCCCGTCCCGCGCTACCTGGAGCAGGTGTACTGGTGGGCCTACGTGCACCCCAACGCCGTTCAGCTGTTCGAGCGCGAATGGCTCGTGAACCTGATCCTCTTCGGCAACTACGGCCGGCTGCGCGACGCAGCGCTCGCCGAGCTGGGCGAGACGATCAGCGGCCGCACCCTGCAGGTGGCCTGCGTCTACGGCAACCTGACGCCCAAGCTGCGCCAGCGCCTGGCCACCGACGCCAGCCTGGACGTGCTCGACATCCTGCCGATCCAGCTGAAGAACCTGGCGGCCAAGCTGCCTCCCGACGAGCGCGTGGCGCTGATGCAGGGCGACTCGTCGGCCATCGCCTGCCCGGACGCGAGCTACGACCAGGTGCTGCTGTTCTTCCTCTTGCACGAACAGCCCGAACATGTGCGGCGCGGCACCCTCGCCGAGGCGATGCGCGTCGTCAAGCCCGGCGGCAAGATCGTCATCGTCGACTACCACCTGCCGGTGCGGCTGCATCCGCTGCGCCTGCTGATGACCGGCGTCTTCCGCAAGCTCGAACCGTATGCCATGGACCTGTGGGACAACGAGGTCGAGCATTTCATGCCCACCGATGTGCGGCCCCGTTCGATCGAGAAGCGGACGTACTACGGCGGGCTCTATCAAAAACTGGTTCTGACGCGCTAAGAAAGAGACTATGGACATTTTCAAGGCCGACGTCGCGATCGTCGGCGCGGGGGGAGCGGGGCTGCGGGCCGCCATCGCGGTCGCCGAGGCGGATCCGACACTCAGCATCGCGTTGATCTCGAAGGTGTACCCGATGCGCAGCCACACCGTGGCGGCTGAAGGCGGCGCCGCTGCGGTCACGCAGTCGCACGACAGTCTGGAGGCGCACTTCCACGACACCGTGGCCGGAGGCGACTGGCTGTGCGAGCAGGACGTGGTCGAGTTCTTCGTCGGCCGCGCCCACGAAGAGATGGTGCAGATGGAGCACTGGGGCTGCCCGTGGAGCCGCAAGGCCGACGGCCACGCCAACGTGCGCGCCTTCGGCGGCATGAAGATCGAGCGCACGTGGTTTGCCGCCGACAAGACCGGCTTCCACATGCTGCACACGCTGTTCCAGACCTCGATCAAGTACCCCTCGATCCGCCGCTTCGACGAGCACTTCTGCGTCGACCTGGTGGTCGACGAGGGCCGCGTGCAGGGCGTGGTCGCGATCAACATCGCAAGCGGCGACTTCACGCTCGTGCAGGCCAAGTCGGTGATCATCGCCACCGGCGGTGCCGGTCGCGTGTTCCGCGAGAACACCAACGGCGGCATCGTCACCGGCGACGGCATGGCACTCGCCTACCGCCACGGCGTGCCGCTGCGCGACATGGAGTTCGTGCAGTACCACCCGACCTGCATGCCGGGCACGGGCCTGCTGTTCACCGAGGCCTGCCGCGGCGAGGGTGGCCTGCTGCTCAACAAGGACGGCTACCGCTACCTGCAGGACTACGGCCTCGGGCCCGCCTCGCCGAAGCCCGTCAACAAGGCGATGGAACTCGGCCCGCGCGACCGCCTGAGCCAGGCCTACTGGCACGAGAAGCAGAAGGGCCGCACCGTCAACGGGCCGCACGGCCACGTCGTGCTGCTCGACCTGCGCCACCTCGGTGAGAAGAAGCTGCGCGAGCGGCTGCCGCAGATCTACGAGCTGGCGGTCGAGTACCTCGGCGTCGACCCGGCGAAGGAGCCGATCCCGGTGCTGCCGGCCGTGCACTACACGATGGGCGGCATCACCGCCGACGGCAAGACCGCCGCCCCGCTGCGCGGGCTGTACTCGGTGGGCGAATGCTCCAGCGTCGGCATCCACGGCGCCAACCGCCTCGGCTCCAATTCGCTGACCGAACTGCTCGTGTTCGGCAAGGTGGCCGGCGAGGAGGCCGCGCGCCACGCCAAGTCGGTGCAGCACGGCAATGCCGCCACGCTCGGCTCGATGGCCGACGAGACCCGCGGCCGCGCGTTGTCGATCATCGCACGCCGCAGCGGCGGCGAACGAGTGGCCACGCTGCGCAAGGAAATGGCGCAGACGATGGAAGACGGCTGCGGCATCTACCGCAGCGCCGACACGATGCAGGCCACCTGCGACAAGCTCGCCGAGCTGAAGCAGCGCTACAAGACGGTGCAGATCGACGACCAATCCAAGGGCTGGAACACCGACTGGCTGCTCGCCATCGAACTCGGCTACCTGCTCGACGTGGCCCAGGCGATGGCGCACTCGGCGCTCAACCGCAAGGAGTCGCGCGGCTCGCACCAGCGGCTGGACGGCTACGAGCAGCGCGACGACGTGAACTTCCTCAAGCACAGCCTCGCCTACTACGCCGGCGACGACGCACCGCGCATCGCCTACGGGCCGGTGAAGATCACGACATCAACGCCCGGCACACGGGCCTATGGCGCGGCCGGGGAAAAGGCCGACGCGGATCGCAAGGCCAAGGAGGAGCCTACGCATGCATGAGCTTGCCAAAAGCATCGACATCGAGGTGCTGCGCTACCGTCCCGAGCAGGACGACAAGCCGGTGTGGCAGCGCTACACCGTGCCCTTCACGCCCGACATGTCGGTGCTGCAGGGCCTTCAATTCATCAAGGACGAGCTCGACGGCACGCTGAGCTTCCGATGGTCGTGCCGCATGGCGATCTGCGGCAGCTGCGGGATGATGGTCAACGGCAAGCCCGAGCTGTCGTGCCAGACCTTCCTGCGCGACCTGCTGCCGGGCCCCGTGCGGGTCGAGGCCCTGGCGCACTTCCCGATCGAGAAGGACCTGGTCGTGAGCGTCGACCAGTTCGTCAAGAAGCTCGAGGGCATCAAGCCCTACATCATCCCCAAGGAAGAGCGCACGCTGGCCCAGGGCGAGTACCTTCAGACGCCCGAGCAGCTGGAGCAGTTCGAGCAGTACAGCTCGTGCATCAACTGCATGCTGTGCTACGCCGCCTGCCCGCAGTTCGGCCTCAACCCCGACTTCACCGGCCCAGGCGTGCTGGCCTTGCTGCACCGCTACAACGCCGATTCGCGCGACGGCGGGCGCGAAGAGCGCATGAAGATCGTCAACGCCGAAGAAGGCGTGTGGGGGTGCACGGCGGTGGGCTACTGCTCGGAGGTCTGTCCGAAGCACGTGGACCCGGCCAACGCCGTGAACCAGAACAAGGTCAACAGCGCCAAGGACTACTTCCTGCGCTTCCTGTCGCCGAAGGGGGCCACCAAATGAACCGCAAAGCGGCGGTACGCCGACCCTACATCCGCCCGATGCAGGGCTGGTGGCGGCGCGATCCGTTCTTCGTTCGCTACATGGTGCGCGAGATCACCGCCCTCGGGGTGCTGGTCTACGCCATCGTGCTGGCCGTCGGCGTGGTGCGCCTGTCGCAGGGCGAGGCCGCCTGGAACGGCTGGCTCGACGCGCTGCAGACGCCGGCGTCGATGGTGCTGCACGCGGTGTTGCTGTTCGGCTTCGCGGTGCACGCCAAGAGCTGGTTCGAGATCATGCCGAAGACGATGCCGATGATGCACGCCGGCGGCAAGCGCGTGGAGGGCTCGACCATCACGCGCATCGGCTGGACGGCGACGGTGCTCGCCTCCATCGTCGTGTTTGCACTGGCCTGGGGGTGGCAGCCATGAAACGATCCAACGCGCCGATCTTCTGGCTGCTCTTCGGCGGGGGCGGCATGCTCGCCGCCTTGCTCGGCACGATGCTGGTCTTCATCACCGGCCTGGCCGTTCCGCTCGGCTGGCCGCTGCGCTCCGACCTGCTGAGCTACGAACGAGTGCTGCCGCTCGCGCAGAACTGGTTCGGCAAGGGTTTGCTCTTCGTCATCATTTCGCTGTTCGCCTGGCACGCGGTGCACCGCATCTACCACAGCCTGCACGACCTCGGCGTACACGCTGGGACGTTGGCCAAGCTCGTGTGCTACGGCAGCGCGCTCGCGATCACGCTGGTGGCCGCCGTCTCGCTGCTGCGCATCGGTTTCTGAAGGCCTTGCGGGCGGGCGCCCAGCCCGCCTGCCGCCTGTCTGGCGCCCCCTCTGGCGCACCCTCGGGCGCGCCAGGCGCCGCCGCCGGTGAACGCCGGCACGGCTGGGTGTGCCTCCCCACCGCCCGACGCCCCTGAATTGACCCACGTCAACGGTGTTGGGAAGCCAAGGCAGAATGATCCCGTTCGAGGATTCTCCTGCCCCTTCCCTTGCCCCCAAAGATGTTGACCGCCACCGACCTTGCATGCTCACGCGGCGAGCGCCAGCTCTTTGGCGGCCTGAACTTCCACCTGGAGGGGGGCGACTGGCTGCACGTGAAGGGTGAAAACGGCTGCGGCAAGACGACGCTGCTGCGCACGCTGATCGGCCTGTCGCCGCCCGACCGTGGACAAATTCACTGGCACGGCGCGGACACCCGCGCGCGCGCCGACGAATACCGCCGCGCCTTCGTCTACCTCGGCCACCAGGCCGGGCTGAAGGAGGAGCTGTCGCCGCTCGAGAATTTGCGCCTGTCGCTCGCGCTCGACGGCTTCGCCACCGGCGAGGAGCACCTGCTGGAGGCGCTCTACCGCATGGGCCTGCACGGCCGCGAAGACCTGCCCTCGCGCGTTCTTTCGGCCGGCCAGAAGCGCCGCGTGCTGCTGGCGCGGTTGCTGCTGCGCCCAGCCGACCTGTGGGTGCTCGACGAACCCTTCAACGCGCTCGACACCGCCGGCGTCGGGCTGCTGTGCATGATGATCGCGACCCACCTCGAGGTGGGCGGCATTGCCGTGCTCACGAGCCACCAGCCGATGCAGATTCCGCGCGGCCAGGAGCTGGCGCTGTGAGCGCCGCCGCGCCGGGCCGCCACCATGCAAGGCCAGACTCTGTTCCCCGCTCGACCCCGGACCGTGTTCGCGGTGCTGTCATGAACCCGATGTGGATGTCGCTGCGCCGTGACCTGCTGCTGGCCGGGCGCCGCCGCAGCGAAGTGCTTACGGCGCTCTTCTTCTTCGTCGTCGTGGTGAGCCTGTTCCCGCTCGGTATCGGCCCCGAGACCGCGCTGCTGCGCCGCATCGGCCCAGGCGTGCTTTGGGTCGCGGCGCTGCTGGCCACGCTGCTCGGCCTGCCGCGCCTGTTCGCCGCCGACCATGCCGACGGCACGCTGGAGCAGATGGCCCTGTCCCCGCAATCGTTCGCGCTGCAGATGGCCGGAAAGGTGGCCGCCCACTGGCTGCTGTGCGGCCTGCCGCTGGTGCTGCTGGCGCCGCTGCTGGGGCTGCAGTTCGGCATCGAGGGCGACGCACTGGGCATCCTGATGCTGTCGCTCTTGATCGGCACGCCGCTGCTGAGCCTGATCGGCGCGATCGGCGCGGCACTTACGCTCGGCGTGCGCGGCGGCGGCGTGCTGCTGTCGCTGCTGGTGCTGCCGCTGTTCATCCCGGCGCTGGTGTTCGGCGCAGGCTCGGTCGAGGCCCACACCGCCGGCCTGAGCGTGAGCGGCCACCTGTCCGTACTCGGGGCCATGCTCGCGCTGGCCGCCTTCTTCGCCCCCTGGGCCACCACTGCTTCGCTGCGTATTGCGATGGAATAGCAGCGATGGAATGACGATGAAACAGCTCAACACCTTTCACTTCGCCTCGCCGGCGACCTTCTATCCGATGGCCGGCCGAATGCTGCCGTGGTTCGCGGCGCTCGCCCTCGTGCTCGCCGCCATCGGCCTGTACATCGGCTTCTTCGTCGCCCCCACCGACGCGCAGCAGGGCGAGGGCTACCGCATCATCTTCGTGCACGTGCCCACCAGCTGGATGGCGATGTTCATCTACTGCGTGATGGCGTTCTGGGCGGCCGTCGGCCTCGCCTTCAACATCCGTCTCGCCTCGATGATGGCCAGCGCGCTGGCGCCCACCGGTGCGATGTTCGCGCTGCTGTCGCTGTTCACCGGGGCGCTGTGGGGCAAGCCGATGTGGGGCGCGTGGTGGGTCTGGGACGCCCGGCTCACCTCGACGCTGATCCTGTTCTTCCTCTACCTCGGCTTCATGGCGCTGCAGGCGGCCATCGACGACCCGCGGCGCGCAGACAAGGCCGGTGCCGTGCTCGCGCTGGTGGGGGTCGTCAACGTGCCGATCATCTATTTTTCGGTTCGCTGGTGGAACACTTTGCACCAGGGCGCATCTGTAGCAGTGGGCAAGTCGGCGATGGCCGAAACCATGCTGTTGGCGATGCTGCTGATGGCCCTGTCCTTCTGGATGTACTCGATCGCCGTCGCGCTCGCCCGGGTACGCAACATCATTCTCGAGCGTGAACGTCATACCGAGTGGGTGCAACATGCAGTGGCATAGCGTCAGCGAGTTCTTTGCGATGGGGGGCTACGGCCCCTATGTCTGGGGCAGCGTCGGCGCCTGTGCGCTGGCGATGCTGGTCGAGCCGGTGCTGCTGCGCCAGCAGCATCGCCGCCTCGTGCAGACGCTGCGCCGCCAGCACCGCGCCGCCGCCGGCGCTTCGAAGTCATCCGCCAACGCCATCCGGAGGCAAGCCGCATGAAACCCCGCACCAAACGACTGCTGATCATCCTCGGCGGCCTGGCGAGCGTGAGCGCCGCCTCGGCGCTGGTGCTCAACGCGCTCAACAGCAACGTCGCCTTCTTCTACTCGCCCACGCAGGTCGAGGCCGGCGAGGCGCCCAAGGAGCGCGCCTTCCGCGTCGGCGGCCTGGTCAAGCCCGGCAGCGTCCAGCGCGACCAGATGACGGTGCACTTCGTCATCACCGACACCGCACGCGACATGCCGGTGCAGTACACCGGCATCCTGCCCGACCTGTTCAAGGAAGGTAAGGGCGCGGTGGCGCAGGGCCGCCTCAACGCCCAGGGCGAATTCGTCGCCAGCGAGGTGCTCGCCAAGCACGACGAGAACTACATGCCGCCCGAGGCGCAACACGCGGTCGACACCGCGCACGGAAAGACCAAGAAATGATGAACCCCCACGTCGCTGCGCTCCTGCCCCCCACGGGGGCGTTCAGCCTCCTAGAGACGGCTCGTCGGAGGCTGACATGACCCCCGAACTCGGCCATCTGGCGCTGATCCTCGCGCTGCTCGTCACGCTCGTGCAAGGCGTGCTGCCGATCGTCGGCGCGCACCGCGGCGACGCCGGGTGGGTCGCCTTCGCGCGGCCGGCCGCGCAAACGCAGTTCGTGCTCGTCGCCTTCGCGTTCGGCTGCCTGATGGCGGCCTTCCTCAACAACGACTTCTCCGTCACCTACGTGGCGCAGCACTCGAACAGCAAGCTGCCGACCGCTTACCGGGCCGCCGCGGTGTGGGGCGGCCACGAGGGCTCGCTGCTGCTGTGGCTCTTGATGCTCAGCGGCTGGACGCTGGCGGTGAGCCTTCTGTCGCGCCAGCTGCCGCAGGCGATGGTGGCGCGCGTGATCGGCGTGCTGGGCCTGCTCTCGGCGGGCTTCCTGATGTTCATCCTGTTCACGTCGAACCCGTTCAACCGCCTGCTGCCGGCGGCCCTGGACGGGCAGGACCTGAACCCGCTGCTGCAGGACCCGGGGCTGGTGTTCCACCCGCCGATGCTCTACATGGGCTACGTCGGCTTCTCGGTCGCCTTCTCGTTTGCCATCGCGGCCCTGCTGTCGGGCCGGCTCGATGCGGCCTGGGCACGCTGGTCACGCCCGTGGACAACCGTCGCCTGGCTGTTCCTCACGCTCGGCATCGCGCTCGGCTCCTGGTGGGCCTACTACGAACTCGGCTGGGGCGGCTGGTGGTTCTGGGATCCGGTGGAAAACGCCTCCTTCATGCCCTGGCTGATGGGCACGGCGCTGATCCACTCGCTCGCCGTCACCGAAAAGCGCGGCAGCTTCAAGAACTGGACCGTGCTGCTGGCCATCGGCGCCTTCTCGCTGTCGCTTCTGGGCACCTTCCTCGTGCGCTCTGGCGTGCTGAGCTCGGTGCACGCCTTCGCCACCGACCCGGCGCGCGGCCTGTTCATCCTCGCCTTCCTGGTAGTCGTGATCGGGGGCTCGCTGACGCTGTTCGCCTGGCGTGCGCCGAAGGTGGGCCTCGGCGGCAGCTTCGCGCTGATGTCGCGCGAGACGCTGCTGCTCGTGAACAACGTGCTGCTCGTCGTGGGCTGCGGCTCGGTGCTGCTGGGCACGCTGTACCCGCTGTTCATCGACGCGCTGGGCTTGGGCAAGCTGTCGGTCGGCCCGCCCTACTTCAACAGCGTGTTCGTGCCGGTCATGGTGCCGCTGCTGTTCCTCATCGCCGTGGGTCCGCTCGCCCGCTGGAAGGAACTCGACCTGCGCGACATGGGCAAGCGGCTGCGCCTGCCCGCCGTGCTCGCGCTTGCAGCCGGCGCCGGCCTGCCGTTCCTGATGGGGCACTGGACGCCGTTGATCGCGCTGGGCCTGCTGCTGGTGGTGTGGATCGCCGCGAGCACCGTGGTCCAGGTGGCCGACCGGCTCAAGTCCGGCATGCCGCCGCTCTCTTTCTGGGGCATGCACGTGGCGCACCTGGGCATGGCGGCGTTCGTGCTCGGGGTCACGATGGTCAAGGGCTATGAAGTCGAGAAGGACGTGCGCATGGTGATCGGCGACACGGTGTCGATCGGCGGCTACGACTTCCGCCTGCTCGGCGTGAAGCAGGTCCAGGGACCCAACTACGTCGCGCAGCGCGGCGACATCGAGCTGTCCAAGGGCGGCAAGGTGCTGCACAAGATGAACCCCGAAAAACGCGCCTACTTCTCGTCGAGCATGCCGATGACGGAAACCGCCATCGACACCGGCTTGACACGCGACCTCTACGTCTCGCTCGGCGAGCAGCTCGACGGCCGCGGGCCGACGGCGGCGTGGAGCGTGCGGGTCTACTACAAGCCCTTCGTGACCTGGATCTGGGGCGGCTGCCTGCTGATGGCGCTCGGTGGCGGCCTGGCCGCAGCCGACAAGCGCTATCGCCTGAAGAAGCGCCAGGTGGCGTTCCAGGGGGCCCCGGCATGAAGAAGTTCCTGATCCCGCTGGCGCTGTTCCTGGCGCTGGCGGGTTTCCTGGCGGTGGGCCTGAACCGCGATCCGCGCGAGGTGCCATCGCCGCTGGTCGGCCGTGCGGCACCTCAGTTCAGCCTGCCCAAGCTCGCGTCGGCGGACGGCGGCTTCTTCTCGCCGGCCGACATGAAGGGCCAGGTGTGGCTGCTCAACGTCTGGGCGTCGTGGTGCGTGTCGTGCCTGCAAGAGCACCCGCTGCTGCTGGAGCTGTCCAAGCGCAACGTCGTGCCGCTGGTCGGCCTCGACTACAAGGACGGCAGCGCCGAGGCCGTGCGCTGGCTTGCGCAGCACGGCAACCCGTACATGGTCTCGGCCGTCGACCGCGACGGCCGCGTGGGGATCGACTATGGCGTCTACGGCGTGCCGGAGACCTACGTGATCGACAAGACCGGCATGATCCGCTTCAAGCAGATCGGCCCGGTCACGCCCGAAGTGCTGCAGGGCAAGATCCTGCCGCTGATCGAGGAGCTGAAGAAATGAAGCTTGTCATCACGCTGCTGCTGGCACTTTTCACGCTGGGCGCGCATGCCCAGCAGGCCGTTCCGATGGCCGAGGACGAGGCCGTCGAGAAACGCCTCATCGCGATCGCCGACGAATTGCGCTGCCTCGTGTGCCAGAACGAATCGCTGGCCGCCTCGCGCTCCGACCTGGCGCAGGACTTGCGCCGGGAAGTGCGCACGCTCATCAAGGCCGGCAAGAGCGACGCCGAGATCCGCGAGTTCCTGGTCGCGCGCTACGGCGACTTCGTGCTCTATCGACCGCCGCTCAAGCCCACCACCTGGCTGCTGTGGGCGAGCCCCTTCGTCCTGATGGCACTGGGCCTGATCGGCTTGAGCTGGCACCTGCGCCGGCGCCGTCACGACGACGCGGTGCTGACCGACGCCGACAAGGCGCGCGCCGCCGCACTGCTTTCCGGAGACCGCTGATGGGTGCCTTTCTCTTCGCCGCGATCGGCCTCATCGCCGTCACGATCCTGCTGCTGCTGCGCCCGTGGCAGCAGCAGCGGCCCATCGAAGCCGATGCGTCGGTGCGCGAGCTCAACGCCGGCATCTACCGCGACCAGCTCGCCGAACTCGACCGCGACCTGGCCGCCGGAACGATTGCGCCGGCCGACCACGCCCAGGCGCGCGACGAACTGCAGCGCCGCCTGTTGCAGGACACCGCGCCCGCGCCGGCCTCACGCACACCGGCCAAGACCGCCGCCCGCCACACGACGCTCGCGATCGCGATCGCGGTTCCGCTCGTCGCCGCGGGTCTCTATGCGCAGCTCGGCGCGCCGGTCGCGCTGCTGCCGCAGACGCAGCAGCCGGTGGCAGACGCCCACCAGGGCGCCGCCGCCGACATCGAGCAGATGGTCGCGGCGCTGGCCGCACGCCTGGAGAAGAACCCGGGCGACACCAAGGGCTGGGCGATGCTGGCACGCTCCTACCACGCGATGGGCCGCACCGCCGAAGCGCAGGCCGCGTTCCTGCGTGTCGGCGACGAGCTGAACAAGGATCCGGCACTGCTCTCGGCCTACGCCGACGTGTTGGCCACGCAAGCCAACGGCAACATCGAGGGCGAGCCGCTGCGGCTGGTGAAGACCGCCCTGCAGCTGGACCCCGACTACCCGATGGCGCTGTCGCTGGCGGCCACCGCCGCCTACAAGCGCAACGACTTCCCCGAGGCCGCGCGCCATTGGCAGCGCCTGCTGAAACAGCTGCCGCCGGAGTCCGACGACGCCAAGTGGCTGATGAAGACGCTGGCCGAGATCGGTGCGCCGGTGGCCGCCGCATCGCCGGGTGGGTTGCGTGCAACGCCGGGCGCCACGGCGCCGGCGGCCGCCTCGCGCGGCAAGTCGGTCAGCGGCACCGTGAGCCTCGCGCCCGAGCTGCTTGCCCAAGTCAAGCCCACCGACACGGTGTTCGTGTTCGCGCGCGCGACCGACGGCTCGCCGACCCCGCTGGCGGTGCAGCGCGCGCAGGTGTCCGACCTGCCGCTGCAGTTCACGCTCGACGACACGATGCTGATGAACCCGCAGCTCAAGCTCTCCGAGATGGCCGAGGTGCGCATCGACGCCCGCGTCTCGCGCAGCGGCACCGCCGCCGCCGCGGCAGGCGACCTGATCACCGGGGGCGCCGTCGTCAAGGTCGGCGGCGAGCGCGTCGCGCTGAACATCGACCGCGTTCGCAAGTAGCTGCCGAGCCAGCGCGGGCCGCACGGGCCGCATCGGCCCTCAGTGCACCACCAGCACAGGCACCTCGCTGCGCGTCACGACCTCGCGTGTGTGCGAGCCCCACAGCAGCTCGGCCACGACGCCGCGGCCGTGCGTGGCCATCACGATCATGTCGCAGCGGTGCTCGCGCGCGGCCGCGAGGATCGCCGTGCTGATGCCGCTCGCCTGCGTCGCCACGCCGTGGAACGGCACCCCCGCCTGCCGCGCCCGCTGCTCGAAGCGGCCCAGCACGCTGCGCGCATGCGCTTGCCGCCCGGCATCGGCGCCGGCCGCGGTCGGCTCGGCCGCGAGGCCGGGCGGCGGTGGCGCAAAGGGCTCGACGATGAACCCCGTGATCGACGCGCCGAGCTGACCCGCCAGCGCGATGCTCGCGCTGAAGGCATGCTCGTCGAGGTGACCGCCGTCGACGGGCACCAGGAGGCGCTCGATCATGCTGCTGCCCTCCGTTGGATGACACGCCCACTCTAGGCCGAGCCTTCTCGTGCGGCACTTGTCGGCGATCAAGGCTTGCCTTGATGGCTCTCAATCCCGGCACGCAGGCGATCCATAGACTGCCTGCATGGACTGGATGGAACTCGCGCAATGGCTCGTGGCTGCCGGCGGCAGCATCGTCGTTCTGGTCGCCCTTGTCGCGGGCACGCTCGACCTGCTGTTGAACCATCCGGACCGATCCGCTTCAAAGAGCGGACCGCGTAAAGGAACCCCGTGAATCCCATGCCCACCACCCGCCGCCATTTCCTCGCCGCCGGCGCCGCACTGCTCGCCGCGCCGCCGCTGTTCGCCGCCGCACCCAAGACCCCGATGCAGATGTGGAAGTCGCCGACCTGCGGCTGCTGCAAGGACTGGGTGGCTCACGTCGAAGCCGCCGGCTTCTCGGTCACGACCTATGACGAGGGCAACACCGACGCGCGCAAGAAGCTCGGCATACCGCTGAGCCTCGGTTCGTGCCACACCGTGAAGGTGGGCAACTATGCGCTCGAGGGCCACGTGCCGGCGCGCGAGATCCGCCGCCTGCTGCGCGAGAAGCCGAAGGCGGTCGGGCTGGCCGTGGCAGGCATGCCGCTCGGATCGCCCGGCATGGACGGGCCCGCCTACGGGGGCCGCAAGATGGCCTACGACGTGCTTCTGGTGCTGGCCGACGGCAGCTCGAAGGTGTACCAGCACTACCCTGCCTGAGCGCAATACTGCTCACGTTGTCCCGTTCGCGCTGAGCTTGTCGAAGCGCCGGCTGCATGCCACGAGGGGCTTCGACAGGCTCAGCCCGAACGGGGGGTGTGCTCGAGCCAGCGCGCCGCCAGCGACGGCGCATCGAACGCGCCCGCCGCATCGACCACGAGCGCCTCTGCCGCCTCGGTCGCGTCGAGCGCTTCATCTGCCGGTGCCAGGCGTTCGAGCACCGCCACGTCGGCCTCCGATGCATCGGCGCCTTGCGCCTGCCGCCGTTCCAGGCGCTCTCGCAG
>CAJPFZ010000242.1 GCA_905339355.1 Burkholderiaceae bacterium | reverse complement strand
CCGACGGCGATGGTGCTGGTGACCGGCGCGGCCGACGACGAGTACCTGCGCCTGTCGGCGAAGAATCTCCGCGACGACATCGAGCGCATGGCGGGCGTCGACCGCGTCTACGCCAACGGCCTCAACGACCCCGAGCTGCGCGTCGAGTTCATGCCGGCGGCGGCGCAGGCGCGCGGCGTCACCGCCGCCGACATTGCTGACGGCGTCGGCGGCTGGTTCCGCGACACCTTCGCCGGCAAGGCGCGCGTCGGCGAGGACGAATGGCTGGTGCGCCTGGTCGGCCAGGAGGTGGATCCGGCCTACCTGGCGCGGCTGAGCGTGGCGCCGGCCCTGAATCCGCGCGAAAAGGTGCCGCTGGATGCGCTGGCCACCGCCGCGCGCACCCGCGTCAAGCCCGATCGCCTCGCCGCCTCCTCCGGCCGCCCGGCGGTGGTGCTGTCAGTGACGAAGAAGAGCCGCGTCAACACCGTCGAGCTGGTGGACAAGATCAACCGCCACCTCGCCGAGCAGAACCCGGTGCTGGCGAAAGCCGGCGTCTCGGCGATGCTGATGGACGACCAGACGGTGGTGACGCGCGAAGCGATCGGCGTCATGGAATCGAACGCCTTGCTTGGCCTGCTGGTCGTCTTCGGCATCTGCTGGCTGTTCCTCGGCACACGCGTTGCGCTGCTGGTCGGCCTCGGCATTCCCTTCTCGCTGGCCGGCACCTTCGGCGTGCTGCACGCACTGGGTTACACCCTCAACATCTCGGTGCTGCTCGGCATCGTCATCGCACTGGGCATGCTGGTCGACGACGCGGTGGTGGTGGTCGAGGCGATCTACTACCGCATCCAGCGCGGCCAGGACTATTTCGCCGCGGCGATCGACGCCCTGCGCGAGGTGATCGCGCCGGTGACCTCGTCCGTCCTGACCACCATGTCGGCCTTCCTGCCGCTGATGCTGCTGCCGGGCATCGTTGGCAAGTTCATGTTCGTCATCCCCTTCGTCGTCACCCTGGCGCTGGCGATCAGCCTGATCGAGGCCTACTGGATGCTGCCGACCCATGTCTCGGTGCTGCGCCTGAACCTCGACAATCCCACGCGCATGCAGCGCTGGCGCGCCGACTTCACCCACACCCTGCGCGTGAAGTACGCCCGCCTGCTGATCCGCGTCATGCGCCGGCCGAAATTGTGGCTGGTCGTGGCAGGCGGCATGCTGCTGCTCGCCGCTGCGGCGCTGGCAACGGGCGTCATCCGCGTGCAGTTCTTCGCTTTGGACCCGCTGCGCATTTTCTACGTGAACGTGGACATGCCGGCCGGCGCGCCGGTGGATGCCACTTTGGCCAAGGTGCAGGCGGTCGAGGCGCGCGTCCGCAGCCAGCTGAAGGCGGGCGAGGCGCGCGAACTGGCTTCCATCGCCGGCCTGAAGTTCACCGACACCGAGCCGCTCTACGGCGACGCCTACGGCCAGGTCTTCGTCTCGCTCAATCCGCACACCCGCGATGCGCGCAGCGTGCCGCAGCTGATCGAGGCGATGCGCGCCGAGGTCGAGGCCACGCCCGGGCCGGGCAAGGTGACGTTCACCCTCCTTTCCGGCGGCCCGCCGCTGTCGAAGGCGGTGCGCGTGCGCGCGCGCGGCGACGACCAGAACGCTCTGCGCGCCGCGGCCGACGCGCTGCTCGCCATCGTCCGCGCCATCCCCGGCGCCCAGGACGTCGCCGACGACGAGGTGCCGGGCCGGCCCGAGATGGTGCTGGCGCTCGACCGCGAGGCGGTGCGCAACGCCGGCCTCACCCCGGCCCAGGTGGCGCGCATCGTGCGCCTGCACGTCGACGGCGAGATCGTCGCCCTCGCCCGCGACAAGGGCGAGAAGATCGAGGTGCGGGTGCGGGCGAAGCGCGAGGGGACGGCGGACATCGCCTCGATCCTGTCCGACCCGGTGGCCCTGCCCGGCGGCGGCAGCACCACGCTCGGCGCTCTGGTGCGCGAGGAGACGCGCACCGGCCCCGGCATCGTCAAGCACTACAACCTGAAGCGCGCCATCACGGTGGAAGCCGACCTCGACAAGGCGCAGACCGACACGGTCGAGGCCAATCGCATCGTCGCCGGGGAATGGAAGAAGGTGCAGGCGAACCATCCGGGCGTCTCGCTGGATTTCTCCGGCGAGCTGGACGACATCCAGGAGAGCCTCGATGCCATGTCGGTGCTGTTCCTCGTCGGCCTTGGCCTGATCTACCTGATCCTCGCCGCGCAGTTCAGGAGCTACTGGCAGCCGCTCTTGATCCTCGTCACCGTGCCGCTGGCGTTCACCGGCGTGGCGCTGGGGCTGATCAT
>CAJPFZ010000241.1 GCA_905339355.1 Burkholderiaceae bacterium | reverse complement strand
GCCAGATGCGCCCCGGTGGCCGCTGCGGCGCGTTGGGCGGCGACCTTGAGCGGATCGATCAGGTCGTAATTGACGCCGGCCTGTTCGTAGCTCAGCGTGGTGTTCTGTTCGTGGGGCGCAGCGGGCTTCATGGGGGGCGATTATCGGTCACGGTACTCGCCGGGCGGCCGAGGTCGGGCCCGTAGAATGGCCCGATGAGTTACCAGGTCCTCGCCCGCAAGTACCGCCCGCGCAACTTCGAAGGGCTGGTGGGGCAGGAGCACGTCGTGCAGGCGCTGGCGAATGCCTTGACGCAGGGCCGCCTTCACCATGCCTACCTGTTCACCGGCACGCGCGGCGTAGGCAAGACGACGGTGTCGCGCATCCTCGCGAAATCGCTGAACTGCACCGGCGCAGACGGCTCGGGCGGCATCACCGCGCAGCCTTGCGGCGCTTGCGATGCCTGCCGCGACATCGACAGCGGCCGCTTCGTCGACTATGTGGAACTCGATGCCGCGTCGAACCGGGGTGTCGAAGAGATCTCGCTGCTGCTGGACCAGGCGGTGTACAAACCGGTGGTCGGGCGCTTCAAGGTCTACATGATCGACGAAGTGCACATGCTGTCGACCACCGCTTTCAACGCGATGCTGAAGACGCTGGAGGAACCGCCCGACTACCTCAAGTTCGTGCTCGCGACCACCGATCCGCAGAAGGTGCCGGCGACGGTGCTGTCGCGTTGTCTGCAGTTCAACCTGCGGCCGATGGCGCCGCAGACCATGCAGGAGCACCTGGCGAGCGTGCTTCGCGACGAAAAGATCGCTGCCGAGCCCGGTGCGCTGCGCCTGCTCGCGCGCGCCGCGCGCGGCTCGATGCGCGATGCGTTGTCGCTCACCGACCAGGCCATTGCTTTCGGCGCCGGCAATTTGTCCGAGGCTGGCGTGCGACAGATGCTCGGTGCAGTCGACCGCGGCCATGCGGTGCGCATCATCGAGGCACTCGCGGCGGGCGACGGCGCGTCGCTGGTGGCTGCGGCGGATGCCCTGCGCGGCCTCGGCCTGTCGGCTGCGGGCACGCTGGAGGAACTCGCCGACCTGCTGCAGCAGATGGCGGTCACGCAGGCGGTGCCGGATGCGCTCGATGCCACGGATCCGGAGTCGCCGACCGTGTCGCGGCTCGCCGGCCTGCTGCCCGCAGACGAAACACAGCTTGTCTACAGCATGGCACTGCACGGCCGCGCCGAGCTGGGACTGGCGCCCGACGAATACAGCGGCCTGGTGATGGTCTTGCTGCGCATGCTCGCATTCCGGCCGCAAGGCAGTGGTGACGTCGCGGTGGCGCCAGTGGTGCGTGCGAAGCCGACGCAGCCGCAAGAGCCCGTGGCCGCGGCAGCGCCCGCCGCGCCGGCGCCGCCGACGCGGCAGCCGGCCATGCCTGCCGCCGCGCCGCCGCCCGCCGCCGCGCGCGTGCGGCCACCGATCAACGAGCCGCCGCCGTGGGAAGAAGCGCCGTTCGAGATGGACGTGGTGGACCGGGCACCGGCGCGACCGGAGCCTCCCCGCGCCGACACGCCGCAGCCTGCTGTCACTGCGCGATCGCCGGAACCGATGCGCACGCCGCTCGGCGACAAATGGACCGCGCTCGTGGAGCAGATGGTCGAGCAGGGCAGCATCAGCGCCCTGGTGCGCGAGCTGGCGATGCAGTCGCAGTGCCTGGCTGCCGGCCGGGAAGGCGACACCGCCGTCTGGCGGCTGCGCACCGAACGCGAAACGCTGCGCGCGCCGGCCCAACGCGACAAGCTGCAAGCCGCGCTGGCGCAGCTGCTCAAGCAACCCGTGCGCCTCGAACTCGAAGCCGGTGTCGCCGACGACTCGCCGGCGCTGCGCGCCGCCGCCGAACGCGACCGCCGCCAGCGCGAGGCCGAACAGATCATCCACAACGACCCGCTGGTGCAGGCCTTGATGGCGCAGTACAAGAGTGCGCGCATCGTGCCCGGCTCCGTCAAGCCGCACTAAGGAGAACCCACCATGATGAAGAACCAACTCGCCGGCCTGATGAAACAGGCGCAGGCCATGCAGGACAACCTGAAGAAGGCGCAGGACGAACTGGCGTCGATCGAGGTCGAAGGCCAGTCGGGCGCCGGCCTCGTGAAGATCACGATGACCTGCAAGCACGACGTGAAGCGCGTCGTGATCGACCCGAGCCTCCTGGCCGACGACAAGGACATGCTCGAAGACCTGGTCGCCGCGGCCTTCAACGACGGCATTCGCCGCGCCGAGGAGGTGTCGCAGGAGAAGATGGGCAAGCTGACCGCCGGCATGCCGCTGCCGCCGGGGATGAAGTTTCCGTTCTGACGCGATGAGCCTCGCCGCTCCGCGCCGCTCGGGACCACAGAGGCTGGCGCCCCCACGTGGCTGAGCCTTCGCTCGATGCCCTGATCGACGCGCTGCGGCGCCTGCCCGGCGTCGGGGTGAAGTCGGCGCAGCGCATGGCCTTCCATCTGCTGCAGCACGACCGTGAAGGCGCGCAGCGGCTCGCGGCATCGCTGCAGGCCGCGGTGAATCATGTTCGCCACTGCGAGCGCTGCCACACCTTCACCGAGAGCGCGGTGTGCAGCACCTGCCTCGACGCGTCACGCGATTCGCGCATCCTGTGCGTTGTCGAGACGCCGGCCGACCAGGCGGCGCTGGAGCGCACGGGCAGCTACCGCGGCATGTACTTCGTGCTGATGGGCCGCCTGAGCCCACTCGACGGCGTCGGCGCGCGCGATATCGGCTTGCTGCAGCTGATCGAGCGGGCGACCGACGGCAGCGTCGAAGAAGTCATCGTCGCGACAAATTTCACCGCCGAAGGCGAAGCGACGGCGCATGTGGTGTCGGAAGCGCTGAAGGCGCGCGGCTTGCGTGTCACGCGCCTCGCGCGCGGGGTGCCCATCGGCAGCGAACTCGAGTACGTGGACCTCGGAACGATCGCCCACGCGCTCGTGGACCGCCGCTAGCAGACCGCTGGCAGGCCCTAGCGCGAGCGGGCCTTGAGCTTCGCGCTCTTGGGCAGCGCCGGTTTCGCGAGCGCCACCGGCCGGGTGGCCCTCGCCGCGGCGGCCTTGCGTGTCGACTTGACGCGACTGCTCGCCGTCGACTTCGACTTGCTGGCGACGTAGACGATGACCTGCTGGCCGGGCCTGAAGCGTGCACTGGTGGAAACGTCGTTCCATTGCGCGACTTGCGCCCGCTGGAGGCGATAGCGCCTTGCGACTGTTGCCACGGTGTCGCGCTTGCCCGCCTTGAGCACGAGGCGCCTCTTGGCGGGGCCGTCCGGCGCGAGGCTCATCATCGCGTTGTCGGCGATCCTTTCGGACACGTCGGTGGTTCGGTGCGCATGCCGGTGCACGAGCAGCGTGGAGCCGCCGCGCACCAGCATGCGCGGGGGAATGCGATTGACCTCGCGCAGCTCGGCTTCGCTCATGCCGACCTGCTTGGCCGCATCTGCCGGCCGCAGTGTCTTCGGTGCCACCCAGGCGGTCCAGGTGGCCAGCGCGCCGCGATGCTCGCTCAATGCGCGTGCGAACTGATCGGCGTTGTCGTAGGGCAGCAGGACGTAGGGGGTTCCGGCGGCGAGGATCACCGGCTTGTTCATCTGCGGATTGAGGCTCTTGAAGTCCTCGATCTCGAGCCCCGCCAGCCGTGCCGCGAGATCGACGTCGATGTCGCGCGTGATCGGCACGCTGAGGAAGTACGGGTGGTTGTCGACCGGCGGCAGCGCAAGCGAAAACGCCTCGGGCGCGGCGACGATGTTCTTCACCGCCTGCAGCTTGGGCACGTAGTACTGCGTTTCGCGCGGCATGCGCAGGCCGGTGTAGTCGGTGGGCAAACCTGCTCGGCGGTTGCGCGTGATGGCGCGCTGCACGTTGCCTTCGCCCCAGTTGTAGGCGGCCAGCGCGAGATGCCAGTCGCCGAACATCGAGTGAAGCCGCTCGAGGTAGTCGAGCGCGGCGCGTGTGGACGCGAGCACGTCGCGGCGGTCGTCGCGGAACACGTTCTGCTTGAGCTCGAAGTGGCGTCCGGTCGCCGGCATGAATTGCCACATGCCTGAGGCCTTCGCCGACGACATCGCCTGCGGGTTGAAGGCGCTCTCGATGAAGGGCAGCAGCGCGAGTTCGGTCGGCATGCCACGGCGCTCGACCTCTTCGACGATGTGGAACAGGTAGCGGCTGCCGCGCTCGGTCATGCGCTGAACGTAGTCGGGGCGCGAGGCGTACCACTGTTCCTGGTCGCGCACGCGCTCGGTGTCGAGGTCGGGAATCGCAAAGCCGCGCCGCACACGCGCCCACAGGTCGGCGCGCGCCTCGGTGTCGTTCAGGTCGACGGGCGTCTCGGGACGCAGCGGATCGACGGGCACGGTCGCCACCGGCTCTTCGTCGGCGGGCGCCGACGCGGCCGCCGCGACGGCGGATGCCGCCTCGGCCGGGGCCGATGCGGCCGCAGCCGCCTGCACCGCCGCGTGTGCCGCCTGCAGCGCCGGATCGGCCGCCGCTTCCGCGATCGCCGGCTCCGCCGACTCGGCAGGAGGCATCGGGCCGGTGGCGCACGCGCCCAGCAGTGCGGCGCAGCTCAGCAGGCTCAGGAGTCCGCGTGGACGGATGCAAAAGGTCATCGAAATCGGTACTTCCATGGTCTGAGCGCGGACTGGTCATCGGCCCGCGCTCGGCGGCCTTCTCTCCACGAACTGGAGACGGCCAGATTGTCGTAGGAGGGCTCCACCGTGTGTGAAATTCTCGGAGGGCCGGCGTGTATTCGTGCGCACCTCACGCCAGCGTGATGGACGGCAATGCAAGCGGACGTGACAAGGGGCGGGCCCGTCATGCTGTCGCGCTTGGCGAACCAGGATGCCGTGTCACTAGAATGCCCGCCAGCGCCTGCCGAGGTGCAATCCAGTTTCATGACAAAAAGCCCGGCGATTATAGGTTTGGCAGAGTGGCTGCGCACCCCGGCGGGCCGCTACCTGCTCGACTGGGAACAGCAGCATCTGGACCGCGCGGTCGTCGACATCTTCGGCTTTCACGCCTTGCAGCTCGGCCTGCCCGAACTCGATGCCTTGCGTGCCAACCGCATGCCGCATCGCTGGCTCAGCAACGATCTCTTGCCGGCCGAAGCCGGCTCGCTGCACACGGTGACGACGCCCAACGCCGCGGTCGCGCTCCATTGCGATTTCGACGCCTTGCCCTTCGACGCGCAAAGCCTCGACCTGGTCGTCCTGCCGCACGCGCTCGAGCTTGCGCGCGACCCGCACCTCACGCTGCGCGAAGTGGAGCGGGTGCTGCGGCCCGAAGGGCGCGTCGTCATCGTGGGCTTCAACCCGACGAGCCTGTGGGGCCTGCGGCAGCGCCTGGGCCGTATGCACCGCGGCGTCGGGCTGGGGCGCGGCAAGCGCCTGTTCCTGCCGAGCCAGGGCGAGTTCATCGGTTACCGGCGCCTGCGCGACTGGCTTCGGCTGCTCAGTTTCGAAGTCGAGGCCGGACGTTTCGGCTGCTATCGGCCACCCGTGCGCACCGATCACTGGCTCGCGCGCTACGACTGGATGGAGGCCTTCGGCGAGCGCTGGTGGCCGGTGTTCGGCGCGGTGTACTCGCTGACGGCGGTCAAGCGCGTGCGCGGCATGCGGCTCGTGGGGCTGGTGCGCAAGGAGCGGGTCAACGCGAAGGCGGCGCCGGCCGTGGTGGCTCAACATCATCGGCGCCAACGGGACCTTTCGAAAGCCAGCGACAACGAACATTCATGACGCACAAGACACATTCGCCCGCGCCGGCCATTCAGCGGCCCGTCGTGACGATCTACACCGATGGCGCCTGCAAGGGCAACCCTGGGCCCGGAGGCTGGGGCGCCTGGCTTTCCTACGGCGACCATGAAAAGGAGCTGTGCGGCGGAGAGGCCCTGACCACCAACAACCGCATGGAGCTGACGGCGGTCATCGAGGCGCTGAGTTCGCTCAAGCGCACCTGCGACGTGCTCATCTACACCGACAGCGAATACGTCCGCAAGGGCATCACCGAGTGGATCCACGGCTGGAAGCTGCGCGGCTGGAAGACGGCCGACAAGAAGCCGGTCAAGAACGCCGACCTGTGGCAGCGGCTCGACGCTCTGCGCACGCTGCACCGCGTCGAGTGGCGCTGGGTCCGCGGGCATGCTGGGGACCCCGGCAACGAACGTGCCGACGCGCTCGCCAACAAGGGCTGCGCCGAGGCGGCCTGAAGGCGAGGCGCTCTCGCCGGCACATCGGGCTATAATCGCGGGCTTTCCCTTGCCACACCTGAGTCTGACGCTTCGGGGTGGCTTCACCGCCCTCGCAATCACGCGGGGCTGAAACCAGAAGGAGACCCAATGCGTCATTACGAAATCGTGCTGCTGATCCACCCGGATCAAAGCGAACAGGTTCCGGCGATGCTGGAACGCTACAAGGGCATCGTCACCGCCGGCGGCGGCAAGGTGCACCGCGTGGAAGACTGGGGCCGTCGCCAGATGGCTTACCTGATCCAGAAGCTGGCCAAGGCCCACTATCTGTGCATCAACATCGAGTGCGGCAAGGAAGTGCTGGCCGAACTCGAGACCGGTTTCCGCTTCAACGACGCCGTGCTGCGCCACCTCACCGTGGTCAAGAGCAAGGCCGAGACGACGCCGTCGGTCATGATGAAGATGGTCGAGAAGGAAGAAGCCCGCAAGGCCCCGCAACAGCAGCAGGAGGCTGCGGCCTGAAGAACACTGACGCGTTCGCTCCGCGCCGCGCCCGATGAACCGGCTGGTTCTGACAGCGCAACTGGTGGAGCGAGGCGCCGTGAGATACACCCCCGCCGGTCTGCCGGCCCTGGATTTGAGCCTGAAGCACGAGTCCGAGGTCACGCAAGACGGTCAGCCGCGCAAGGTCTCGATGGAGATCAAGGCGCGTGCGGTGGGCGAGATCACACGACGCCTGCTCGGACTCGAGATCGGAGGCAGCCACGGCTTTGCCGGCTTCCTCGGTTCCCAGCGCAACGGACGCGGCATCGTTTTTCATGTGACCGAGCTATCCGAACAGATTTGACAGAGGTGAAATATGCCCCCGCCACGTGGTAAAGGTAAGTTTTCGAAGGACCGCAAGCCCAAGCGCAACCAGCAGTCGCTGCTGTTCAGGCGCAAGCGGTTCTGCCGGTTCACCGTCACCGGCGTGACCGAGATCGACTACAAGGACGTCGATACCCTGCGTGACTTCATCGCCGAGAACGGCAAGATCACGCCGGCGCGCCTGACCGGCACGCGCGCCTTCTTCCAGCGTCAGCTCACCACCGCCATCAAGCGCGCGCGCTTCCTGGCCATGCTGCCGTACAGCGACCAGCATCGGGTCTGAGGAGCGACGACATGCAAGTGATCCTGCTTGAGAAAGTGGCCAACCTCGGCAACCTCGGGGACGTCGTCAAGGTGAAAGACGGTTATGCCCGCAACTTCCTGATCCCCACACGTGCCGCGCGCCGCGCGACCGAGGCCGCGATCAAGGAGTTCGAACAGAAGCGTGCCGAGCTCGAGAAGTCCGCCGCCGACAAACTCGCCGTCGCGCAAGCGCTGGGCGAGAAGATGAGCGGCCGCACCGTGCACATCACGCAAAAGGCGGGCGTGGACGGCCGGCTGTTCGGCTCGGTGACGAACAACGACATCGCCGAAGCGCTGACCCGCATCGACTTCAAGGTGCAGAAGGCGCAAGTGCGCATGCCCAACGGTCCGCTGAAGACCGTCGGCGAGCATGTCGTGACGGTGGCGCCGCACACCGACGTCGTGGTCGAAGTCAAGGTGGTGGTGGTCGGCGAAACCGACTGACGCCCGCGCCAGCGACAATGAAGGGCCGGCCATGCCGGCCCTTTCTCATTGGCGATTCACTTATCCCGCACTGTGCACAGTTGATGCACCCGATATCCACAGCCTTCCCCACAGAAGGCGGGTCTTCCCGTCTACGCAGCGCGAGCCGCACTTCCTAGGATCGTTCGATGTCCACGGTCTTCGATTTTCCAGAGCGTTCCGGCGAGCGCGACGACGAAGTCGCGAAGCTGCGCATTCCTCCGCATTCGATCGAAGCGGAGCAGAGCGTGCTTGGCGGCCTGCTGCTCGACAACAGCGCCTGGGATCGCGCCGGCGACCTGCTGATCGACAGCGACTTCTACAACTACCAGCACCGCCACATCTTCGCGGCCATCGGCACGCTGATCAACTCGTCGAAGCCGGCGGACGTGATCACGGTCTTCGAGCGGCTGCAAAGCCTTGGAAAGGGCGAGGAGTCGGGGGGGCTGTCCTACCTCAACTCGCTCGCCCAGAGCGTGCCGAGCGCGGCCAACATCCGGCGCTACGCCGAGATCGTGCGCGAGCGCGCGGTGCTGCGCAAGCTGGTGACCGCGAGCGACGAGATCGCAACCGCCGCCTTCAACACCCATGGCCGCCAGGTCTCGGAGATCCTCGATGAGGCCGAGGGGAAGATCTTCAAGATCGGCGAGGAGGGCTCGAAGTCCAAGCAGGGCTTCCAGAGCATGGACCAGCTGGTGGTGCAGCTGATCGATCGCGTCAACGAACTGCACGAGAGCGGCGCCGAGGACGTGACCGGCGTTCGCACCGGCTTCTACGACATGGACCGCATGACCGCTGGCCTGCAGCCCGGCGACCTGATCGTGCTGGCGGCGCGTCCCTCGATGGGCAAGACCGCCTTCGCGCTGAACATCGGCGAACATGTCGCCGTCAACGAAGGCCTGCCGGTCGTCGTGTTCTCGATGGAAATGGGCGCCGCGCAACTGGCGCTGCGCATGGTCGGCTCGATGGGACGCATCGACCAGTCCAACCTGCGCACGGGGCGGCTGCGCGACGACGAGTGGGGGCGCCTGTCAGAGGCGGTCGAGAAGCTCGGCAAGGTCAGCATGTTCATCGACGAGAGCCCCGCGCTCACGCCGAGCGAAGTGCGCGCGCGGGCGCGCCGCCAGGCCCGGCAGTGCGGCCAGCTCGGCCTCATCATCGTCGACTACCTCCAGCTGATGAGCGGCAGCGGCGGCGGCGGCGACGAGAACCGCGCCACCGAGATCGGCGAGATCTCGCGCGGGCTGAAGTCGCTCGCCAAGGAACTGAAGTGCCCGGTGATCGCGCTGTCGCAGCTCAACCGCAGCGTCGAGACGCGCACCGACAAGCGTCCGATGATGAGCGACCTGCGCGAATCCGGCGCGATCGAGCAGGACGCCGACGTGATCATGTTCATCTACCGCGACGAGTACTACACCAAGGACGCATGCAAGGAGCCTGGCATCGCCGAGATCATCATCGGCAAGCAGCGCAACGGCCCGACCGGCACGGTGAAGCTGACCTTCCTGAAGCCGCTGACCAAGTTCGACAACCTGGCACCGGGCAGCAGCGGCGGCAGCGACTACTGATCGTCCGCCGTCCTCGGCGCCGGCACATGCCGGCGCAGCAGTTCGGCAAACTGTTCGGCGTGGACCGGCTTGCTGAAGTGGTAGCCCTGGATCTCGTCGCAGGCCTGGGCACTCAGGTAGGTCTGCTGCTCTTCGGTTTCGACCCCACCGGCCACGACGGTCAGGCTCAAGGTCTTGCCCATCGCGATGATGGCCTGCGTGATCGACGCCTCTTGGCTGCCGCTGCCGATCTCGCGGATGAACGAGCGGTCGACCTTCAGCGTGTCGATCGGGAAGCGCTTGATCTGCGCCAGTGAGGAGTAACCGGTCCCGAAGTCGTCGATCGCCAGCCGAACGCCCATGCGCTTGATGGCGCCCAGCAGCCGCACGGCACGTTCGGCGTTCGCCATCACCGTGCCTTCCGTCAGCTCCAGCTCGAGCAGGCTCGGCTCCATGCCGGTGGCAGCCAGCACCTCGGCGATGTCGCCCGGCAGCTCGTCGGTGAACTGTCGCGCCGAGATGTTGACCGACACGCACACCGCCGGCAGGCCTTGACGCTGCCACTCGACGTTCTGAGCGCAGGCCGTCTTCAGTACCCAGCGGCCGATCGTCAGGATGAGGCCGGTTTCCTCGGCCAGCGGAATGAACTCCATCGGCGGCACCGTGCCGAGTTCGGGATGCTGCCAGCGCAGCAGCGCCTCGACGCCCGAGATGGCGCCGCTCTTCAGATCGAGCTTGGCCTGGTAGTGCAGCGAGAACTCGCCGCGCTGCAGCGCGAGGCGCAGGCTCGTCTCGAAGCTCACTCGCTCGAGCGATTGCGCCTCGGCCTCTTTCGAATAGAAGTGGAAGCCGTTCTTGCCCTGCGCCTTCGCCCGGTACATGGCGGCGTCGGCCCTCTTCATCAGCGAGGCTTCGTCTTCGGCGTCCTGCGGGAACAGGCTGACGCCGATGCTCGCGGAGACGCGGCAATCCTGCCCCTTGATGGGTACCGGCCGGATCGCCGCCGAGAGCAGCTTGCGCGCCACGGTGGTGACCTGCTCGCGATCGCCCACCTCCTGCACCAGCACGACGAATTCGTCGCCGCCCAGGCGTGCGACGACGTCGCTCGCGCGCAGACAGGCGCTGAAGCGGCTGGCCATCTCCTTGAGCAGCTCGTCGCCCGCCTCGTGTCCCAGCGTGTCGTTGACCAGCTTGAAGCGGTCGAGATCGATGAACATCACCGCGAACGTCGAGCGATACCGGCGTGCGTTGTGAATCTTGTTGTTCAGCAGCTGGCTGAACAGCACGCGGTTCGGCAGTTCGGTCAGCCCATCGTGGGTGGCCAGGTACTGGATGCGCTCCTCGGCGATCTTCTGCGGCGTGACATCGCGTCCGACCCCGCGGTAGCCGGCGAAACGCCCCTGCGCGTCGAGATAGGGCTCGCCACTGATGCGCAGGAAGCGCTGTTGCCCGTCGGGATAGCGGCGCTGGATCACGAGGTCGCTGAACGGCTCGTGCGCGGCGAGCCGCGCACGGCGTGCCTCCCAGCCGCCCTCGATCTCGAAGCCGAGTTCCCAGTAGGTCTTGCCCAGCTCGTTCTCGAAAGCGCTCGAGTCGCCGCTGACATGGCGTCCCTCGAGTCGCACGAAACGAAACTCGGTGTCCTGCTCCCAGTACCAGTCCGACGACAGCGCGGTCAGGCTGCGAAAGCGCGCCTCGCTGTCGCGCAAAGCCCGTTCGGCGCGGGCGCGCTGCGTGATGTCGGTGTAGATCGTGACGAAGCCTCGGCCGGGAATTGGCATGCCGCGGATTTCGAGCACGGTGCCGTCGGGGCGCTCGCGCTCGAAGCGGTGCGGCTCGAAGCGCCTGGCAAGTTCAACGCGGGTTCGCACCTGCTCCTCGACGTCGCCCGGACCATAGTCGCCGCGCAACGCGTTGTAGCGGATGTAGTCGGCGAACGGCGTTCCCGGCCTTCCCATCGATTCGGGAAAGCCCAGCAGTTCGCAGAAGCGTCGGTTGACGACCAGCGCCCGCAGGTCGCTGTCGACGATGCTGATGCCCTGGTCCATGTACTCGAGCGTGTCGTCGAGGACGGCCTTGCTGTGCTGCAACGCCTGCGCCGCAGCCTTGGCGTCGGTGATGTCCTCGATGACCCACACGGTGCCGCGCTCCGGATGCGCTGGCGTGAGCGCGTTGCCGTACACCTTGCACCATACCGGCGAGCCGTCGCCCCGGCGCAATTCCCATTCGCCAACGTACGGCTTGCCGGCGGCGAGCAGCGGCGCCGCTTCACGATTCAGGCGTTCGTAGCTGGCAGCGTCGTGGTAGAGCGCCGAGGCCGGCTCGCCGACCAGGTCTTCGGAGCGGGCGCGGCCGAAGATGTCTGCGGCATGCTGGTTGCAGCGAGCAATGCGCTGCTCTCGGACGAAGCAGATGCCGACGAAGGCGTTGTCGAAAATGGCGGTGAGGTCGGTGTCGGCGGACGGCGCCGCGTCGTCCTGCGCTGGGGTGTGCGGTCGCGTATGCGGGGTCCCGGGTCGTGCCATCAGCCATCCTCGTTCTCGGACATGCATCTTACGGGTGCTCGCCGGCTGAGACGATCGTGGCAATCCCGTGGAGCTGCAGGTGCGATGGCGCTTTGCGCTCCGTCAATAACTGTATATATTCACAGTAATGCGACACGCCCGCACCATCCGGCTCATCCCCACTGACCCCTTGCCCGATCCGCTCAAGGGCCGCGGCACGCCGTGGTCGATCGAGCATCGATTTTCCGCACAGACGGGCGAGGCCTTCGACGACGGATGGGGCTCGCTCGAGCAGGCGGTCCGCGAAGAACATCTGCCACCCGAGACGCAGATCATCGAAGAACGCGTGAAGTCCATTCTGTCGAGCAACGACTCGCCCGACGTGCATTTCGACTTGTCGATCAATCCCTATCGCGGCTGCGAGCACGGCTGCATCTACTGCTTCGCGCGGCCGACGCACAGCTACCTGAACATGTCGCCAGGCCTCGACTTCGAGACCCGGATCATCGCCAAGGTCAACGCCGCGCAGAAGCTGCGCGAGGCGTTCGCGCGCCGCAACTACCGGCCACTGATGCTCAACATCGGCTCCGCCACCGATGCCTACCAGCCGATCGAGCGCAAGCTGGGCATCACACGCTCGGTGATCGAAGTGCTGTCCGAGTGCAGGCACCCGTTCTCGATGGTCACGAAATCCTCGGGCATCGAGCGCGACCTGGATCTCGTCGCGCCGATGGCGGCGGACGGGCTGGTGGCGGTGTACCTGTCCATCACGTCACTGGACCCGCAGCTCGCGCGCATCCTGGAGCCGCGCGCCGCGGCTCCGCACCGGCGGCTGCGCACCATCGAGACGCTGGCAAAGGCGGGGGTGCCGGTGGGCGTCAGCGTCTCGCCGGTGATTCCGTTCATCAACGAGCCGGAGCTGGAGCGAATTCTCGAAGCGGCCGCAGGCGCCGGTGCAAGCTCGGCCTTCTCGATCGTGCTGCGCTTGCCGTGGGAGGTGAATCCGTTGTTCCAGCAGTGGCTGCAGGCGCACTTTCCCGATCGCGCGGCGCGTGTGATGGCGCGTGTGCGAGAGATGCGCGGAGGGCTCGACTACGACTCGCGCTGGGGGGCGCGCATGAAGGGCGAAGGCGTGTGGGCGCAGCTCCTGCAGCAGCGATTCACCAAGGCGGTGGCGCGGCTCGGCTTGAACCGCACGCGCATCGAACTCGATCTGACGAAGTTCCGCCCGCCTCCCGCACCGGCCGCGCCGCGGCCGCAAGGCGAACTGTTCTAGCTTGCAGCGTGGCGCGGCCGAGCCGGCGCCCACGCGCTTACTTGAACAGATCCTTCACGCGGTCCGACCACGACTTCGAGTTCGGCGAGTGCCGGTCGCCGCTCTTGCGAAAGGACTCGTCGAGTTCCTTCAGCAGCTTGCGCTGATGCTCGGTGAGCTTGACCGGCGTCTCCACGCTGATGTGGCAATAAAGATCGCCCGGGTAGCTCGAGCGCACGCCCTTGATGCCCTTGCCTCGCAGGCGGAAGGTCTTGCCGTGCTGCGTGCCCTCGGGCAGCTCGATCTCCGCCTTGCCGCCGAGTGTCGGAACCTCGATGCCGCCGCCGAGTGCCGCGGTGGTCAGGCCGATCGGCACCGTGCAGTGCAGGTCGTCGCCGTCGCGCTCGAAGATCTCGTGCTGCTTGAGGCGGATCTCGATGTACAGGTCGCCGGGCGGCCCGCCGTTGGTGCCCGGCTCGCCATTGCCCGCCGAGCGGATTCGCATGCCTTCGTTGATGCCGGCGGGGATCTTCACCTCCAGCGTCTTGTTGCGCTTGATCTTGCCCTGGCCGTGGCAGGTGGTGCAGGGCTCGGGAATGATCTTGCCGGTGCCGTGGCAGTGCGGGCAGGTCTGCTGGATGCTGAAGAAGCCCTGGCGAAGATGGACCGTGCCGGAGCCGCTGCAGGTCGAACAGACCTTCGGGCTGGTGCCGGGCTTCGCGCCCGTGCCGTGGCAGGTCTCGCAGCTTTCCCAGCTCGGGATGCGGATCTGCGATTCCTTGCCGTGCGCGGCTTCCTCGAGCGTGATCTCCATCGCGTAGCTCAGGTCGCTGCCGCGGTACATCTGCTGTCCGCCCGCGCCGCGCCGCCCGCCCGCGCCGGCGGCTCCGCCGAAGATGTCCCCGAAGATGTCGCCGAACGCCTCGGCGAAGCCGCCGAAGCCCTCGGCGCCCGGCCCGCCCGGCCGGAATCCGGCGCCGCCCATGTTGGGGTCGACGCCGGCGTGCCCGTACTGGTCGTATGCCGCGCGCTTCTGCGGGTCGGACAGCATCTCGTAGGCCTCCTTGGCCTCCTTGAAGTGCTCTTCCGACTTCTTCGCCCCTTCGCCCTGGTTGCGGTCGGGGTGGTGCTTCATGGCCAGCTTGCGGTAGGCCTTCTTGATGTCGTCCTCGCTGGCGTTCTTCGCCACACCGAGGACTTCGTAGTAGTCGCGTTTTGCCATCGTCAATCCGTCATGCGAACTCAGAGTCGTTCAAACGAGAACGCCGCGTCGAGGCGTGGACACGGGTCCCGCTTCGAACGCGGCGGAGACGACCGGGCGGCCGCTCGAGGCCGGCCCGGCTGTCGTCACTTGCGGTCCTTGACTTCCTTGAACTCCGCGTCGACCACGTTGTCGTCTGCGGGCGCGGCCGATGCCTTGGGGGCTTCGCCGCCGCTTGCCTGGGGGCCCGCACCGCTCGCCGCACCGGCCGCCTGCGCGGCCTGCGCGTCCGCATAGACCTTCTCGCCCAGCTTCTGGCTGGCGGCCACGAGGGCCTCGGTCTTGGCTTCGATTTCCGCCTTGTCGTCGCTCTTGAGCGCTTCCTCGGCATCTTTCAGCGCGGCCTGGACCTTCTCCTTGTCGCCAGCATCGAGCTTGTCGCCGTGTTCGGCAAGGCTCTTTTTCACGCTGTGCACCATCGCGTCGGCCGCATTGCGCGCCTGCACGAGTTCGAGCTTCCTCTTGTCCTCGGCGGCGTTGAGTTCGGCGTCCTTGACCATCTTCTGGATCTCGTCCTCCGACAGGCCCGAGTTCGCCTTGATGGTGATCTTGTTCTCCTTGCCGGTCCCCTTGTCCTTGGCGCTCACGTGCAAGATGCCGTTGGCGTCGATGTCGAAGGTGACTTCGATCTGCGGCATGCCGCGCGGCGCAGGCGGGATGCCTTCGAGGTTGAACTCGCCCAGGCTCTTGTTGCCCGAGGCCATCTCGCGCTCGCCCTGGTAGACCTTGATCGTCACGGCCGGCTGGTTGTCGTCGGCGGTCGAGAAGGTCTGCGAGAACTTGGTCGGGATGGTCGTGTTCTTCTGGATCATCTTCGTCATCACGCCGCCCAGCGTCTCGATGCCGAGCGACAGCGGCGTCACGTCGAGCAGCAGCACGTCCTTGCGGTCGCCGGCCAGCACCTGGCCCTGGATCGCGGCACCCACGGCGACGGCTTCGTCGGGGTTGACGTCCTTGCGCGGCTCCTTGCCGAAGAACTCCTTGACCTTCTCCTGCACCTTGGGCATGCGGGTCATGCCGCCCACGAGGATCACGTCGTCGATCTGGCTCACGCTGACGCCTGCGTCCTTGATGGCCGTGCGGCAGGGGGCGATCGTGCGCTCGATCAGGTCTTCGACCAGGGCTTCGAGCTTGGCGCGCGAGAGCTTGATGTTCAGGTGCTTCGGGCCCGAGGCATCGGCCGTCACGTAGGGCAGGTTGATGTCGGTCTGCGCGCTGTTGGACAGCTCGATCTTCGCCTTCTCGGCGGCCTCCTTCAGGCGCTGCAGCGCGAGCACGTCCTTCGACAGGTCGACGCCTTGCTCCTTCTTGAACTCGGCAATGATGTAGTCGATGATCCGCTGGTCGAAGTCTTCGCCGCCCAGGAAGGTGTCGCCGTTGGTCGACAGCACTTCGAACTGCTTCTCGCCGTCGACATCGGCAATCTCGATGATCGAGATGTCGAAGGTTCCGCCGCCCAGGTCATAGACGGCGATCTTGCGGTCGCCCTTGGTGTTCTTGTCCAGGCCGAAGGCGAGCGCGGCGGCAGTCGGCTCATTGATGATGCGCTTGACGTCCAGGCCCGCGATGCGGCCGGCGTCCTTGGTGGCCTGGCGTTGCGAGTCGTTGAAGTAAGCGGGCACCGTGATCACAGCCTCGGTGACCTGCTCGCCCAGGTAGTCCTCGGCG